>NZ_DFME01000074.1:0-167 GCF_002375605.1 Hyphomonas sp. UBA3601
AATTTGGTGTCCGATGAAAACAGGGCGAGGTCACACCCGGCGCAATGATAGGTACCTGTGCGGGCCTCCTTGTTCAGGTCCGATGTAAAGGGACGCTCGGTACCCTCTTCCCGCATAACGCCGTAGGCGGCCGCGCTCAAGCGCGCACGCCAGTCATCATTGGTAAG
>NZ_DFME01000074.1:284-2596 GCF_002375605.1 Hyphomonas sp. UBA3601
AACGCCGTAGGCGACCGCGCTCAGGCGCGCACGCCAGTCATCATCGGTAAGCTGGCGCCATTCGGAATCAGCATATTGCTCCTCATTATCGGCGTTTTCAGCGTCTGCTGCTTCCGATGTAGAATTGATGGAACAGGCGGCAAGGCCCAGTGAAGCGGCGCCGGACAGGAGCAGCGAGCGTCGGGAAATCGTGTGGGTCATGCGGTTCATACGCGGGACCATACCGAAAGGTTCAGTCCCGCACGACACACAAGCGCGTGAGCATCATGTCAGCCAGCTTCCTCGACCCAGACTTCACCGTCGAGGTCCTCCAGCTTGCCCTGCAGGTGAGCGCGGACATCTGCGACAGCCTGATTGTAGACGGCCGGACCGAGCGTCGTCAGCATCAGGTCGACGATGTCATCTGCCCGAAAATCGCTGAGGCGCTCGTCAAATTCGGTTGCAAACAGAGTTTGCAAATGGCCACGCAACGTCGCGCGACGCTCCTCGGTCAGTTCAAGCGCCTTCATCCTCATCTCCCTTGGGCAGGTTCCGCCCGAAGTTAACTGCCCCAGAATCCTGGCCCGCATCAATGATGGCCTTGCGGATTGAACGGGCGCGATTGAACTCGTTGAAAAGCGTTTCTCCGTCGCCCCAACGGATCGCGCGTTGCAGCGCGGCAAGATCCTCGGAAAACCGGCCAAGGCACTCAAGTACGGCGTCCTTGTTGTTCAGGAAAACATCGCGCCACATGACAGGGTCGGAGGCGGCGATACGGGTGAAATCCCTGAAACCACCAGCAGAATACTTCACGACCTCACCCTGCTCGACGGTCTCCATATCGAACGCGGTTGCAACGATGTTGAACGCAATCAGGTGTGGCAGGTGCGAAGTGATCGCGAGGACCCGGTCGTGTCGCGCTGCGTCCATCGTTTCAACCGTTGCACCAAGTTGCGTCCAGAACGCCTCCAGCGTCGATACAGCAGCGTCGTAATTGTCGTCCCCGTCTGCCAGGGGTGTCAGAATGTGCCAGGCATTCCGGAACAGGGTCGGAAAGCCCGCCTCCGGACCGGATTGCTCCGTACCGGCAATGGGGTGGCCCGGGATAATGTGCACGCGGCCATCGGCGGCGGCCGCAAGCGCTTCGGTGGCTTGGCCTTTCACTGAGCCCACATCGGTCAGGACGGCTCCTGCCATCATCAGCGGCACAGCGTCTGCAGCAACGGCCTGCAAGGCGCCGACGGGGACACAAAGGAACACGCAATCTGCCTCTGCCACGGCAGTGGCAAGATTGTCCGCGACATCCCCCAACGCAATTCCAGCGGCGCGCTGGCGCACATCTTCGCTGGAATCATAAAGGCTCACAGTCCCAGCCGCGCCGTACTCCACAGCCGCCCTCGCAATGGACGCGCCGATGAGGCCGGCGCCAATAATGGCGATCTTGTTGAAGACGGGTTCGGTCATGGTGTTCCTGCAGTCAGATTTCGCCCGTTCTGGTGCGGAATACGGCGACCAACGTCAAGGCCTTCATGCCCCTGCAACCATCTACCGCAGATGACACCAACCAAGCGGTCCTTACATAGGTATGGAAAGTGCCGGTAAAGGTCTGACCACGCATCCGGCTCAAAGAGGTCCAGAATCATGAGCAACCCCTCCCCCATCATTTCCGGTATCCGTCAGCGATGCGGCCAGTGCGGCGAAGGCAAATTGTATAGCTCCTACCTGAAGCTCAACGAATCCTGCCCCGTTTGCGGGCGGGACATGACGGCGGCCGATACAGCAGACGGCCCGGCCTTTTTCGTAGGTTTCGGTGTGCTGCTATTGCTGGCGCCGTTTCTGTTCCTGTTGCCGATGAGTCCGCTGCCCCTGGTGCCGATGGTCATTGCCTTCATCGCGCTATGTGCGGCCGTGATTGGACTGTGCTTGTGGTTGTTACCGGTTGCAAAAGGCGTGCTGCTGAACCTTCAGCTCCACCATGGCGCCGAACAGGCAAGCTTCAAGTCCGAAGACCAGAACTAGCCGGACACAGCCTGTTCGTCGCGCTCACCGGTGCGAATCCGGATAATGCTGTCGAGATCATAGATGAAGATCTTGCCGTCACCGATTGTGCCCGTATTGGCAGCCTGCGTTATCGCTTCGGCGTAGCGCTCGGCCGAGGCGTCAGGGCAGGCGACTTCCACTTTGACCTTGGGCAGGAGGCGCACTTCGTATTCCGCGCCGCGATAAACTTCGGTTTTGCCAAGCTGGCGACCATAGCCGCGCACTTCCGATACGGTCAGTCCTGTCGCGCCAGCTTCGGACAGCGCGTCAATCACCGCATCCAATCGGCTCGG
>NZ_DFME01000074.1:2777-8508 GCF_002375605.1 Hyphomonas sp. UBA3601
CCCGCATCCAATCGGCTCGGCTTGAAGATGGCTGTTACGAGTTTCATGGCACGCAATCCTTTGATCTGTAATGCGAATTAGGAGTTTCTAAACTACCGAGGCGCGCGTAGCGGCGTCAATGGCTTTCGCGACCATTGCTTGTCGCAGGCCGCGCCAGACGCACTTTTTCGGTCACTGGTGCTGTAGCGCCGCCTCCAGGAGAGGCATAAAGGCGTTTCACTGCCTCCACCAACACCACGCCACCGAGCCCCGGCGCGAGCATTCGGCCCATCACTTCCCAGCCTTCGGCCGCCGAACTCACCAAAGGTGTCGCCATTGGCGGCATGTAAAGCGCACTACTGGACGCTGTGACTTGAAACAGCCCGATCGAAAGCAGATTCATGAGCTGCGCGCGTGTCCAGGGGCGGCCTTGGCCAAACGGCGTCTTGGTCGCGCGCGACCACAAGCCGGACCGGTTGGACGCCGCCAATACAATACGCCCCTCCGGAGCCGTTATCCGCCAGATTTCCCGCAAGTAGGCGCGCGGATTGCCCGATTCCTCGAGCCCATGCAGCACGATCACACGATCAAACATGCCGTCCGGAAAGGGTAGCCGAACATCGCCTATGGCGACCGCCGCATTGCCGCGACCGAACGGGTCCCATGAGACGGGTCCATGATCGAGCGGGATACCTGCCACGCTGCGCCCCGGCGCAGCACCAAAGGCCTCGAGCACCGGAATGGCGTATCCCAGCCCCAGCAGAGAGAGGCCGCGCGCATC
The DNA here is from genome assembly GCF_002375605.1 of Hyphomonas sp. UBA3601. NCBI lineage: Bacteria > Pseudomonadati > Pseudomonadota > Alphaproteobacteria > Hyphomonadales > Hyphomonadaceae > Hyphomonas > Hyphomonas sp. UBA3601. The sequence goes on from NZ_DFME01000074.1 coordinate 3,538, forward strand.
TCCCCAGAGATCCGTCAGCTTGCCGGACAGGATGCGCGTCGCTGCCTGCCCCAAAGGCGAGGCATAGAAACGTTGCAAGGTGACGGCATCCTGACGCATGAAGTGGCCTGTGCTAGTCTGGTCTGCAGGAGACGCTAATGACGAAAATCACCCTCGACATACACAAATTTCCCTGCCTGAACGATAATTACGGCTATCTGGTTCATGAACCTGTCTCAGGAAAGACTGCGGCAATCGATACGCCGGATGCCGAAAAGTACCTTGCCGAGGCCGATCGTAGAGGCTGGACGGTTACGCACATCCTGAACACGCACTGGCACCCCGACCATGCGGGCGGGAACTTGCGGATCAAGGAAGTCACGGGATGCACCATTTACGGACCAGCCGGTGAAGCGGAAAAAATTCCCGGCATTGATGTGAAACTATCCGAAGGCGATATCGTCGAATTTGGGCGTACGAACGCGCGCGTGATGGATGTGCCCGGGCATACGCTAGGCCACATCGCCTATCATTTCTCAGATCAAGACGTCGCATTTGTCGGAGACGCTGTCTTTGCACTTGGTTGCGGCCGTGTTTTTGAAGGCACGATGGAGATGATGTGGAACAGCCTGACCAAGCTGAAAGCTCTGCCGCCAGAAACCCAGCTCTACTGCGCGCATGAATACACACAGGCCAACGCAAGGTTTGCCGTCACGGTCGACCCGCAGAATAAAGCACTGACGGATTACGCGCTCTGGATTGACGAGCGTCGTGCAGAGGGCCTTCCAACTGTTCCAACGAGGTTGGACAAAGAACTTGCCACGAACCCATTCTTGCGTGCCGACGATCCTGTACTCCAGGCGGCGATGGGTCATCCCGGCAACACCGTCGAAACCTTCGCCGAAATACGTGGACGCAAGGACCGCTTCTGATGCGGGGTATTTCCGGAGATCTCGGCGCCCGAGAGATCATCCGCATGCTGGATCTGACCCCTCACCCAGAGGGAGGACACTTCCGGGAAACGTATCGCGCGCCGACATCGGACGGCAGCCGCGCCAGTTCCACGATGATCTACTATCTGCTGCAAGCTGACGAAGTCTCGGCATGGCATAGAGTAGATGCTGACGAATTCTGGCTATGGCATGCGGGCGGCCCTCTTTCCCTCACGCTATCGCCACCCGACGGCCAAGGGGCAAGTGCGGTGACGCTCGGTCCTGACCTGCGGGCTGGGCATCGCCCGCAACTTGTCGTCCCTTCGCAACACTGGCAGACAGCGGAAACGCTGGGCGCATGGACACTGGTCAGTTGTATTGTTGCCCCGGGCTTCGAATTTAGCGGGTTTGAAATGGCCCCCCATGATTGGCGTCCAACCGTCTAGCGACGAGCCTTGAGGGCGCGCACCATGACTGGTGAAATCAGCGTCACAATCAGACGCTCCAACGGGCCGTTCGCAAATTTCCTGAAATACTTCACAAGGCTGCGCGCCTTGTGCTCGACCACAGCCTCAGAGGGAACGTCCGACGTCGACCCATAATGCAACGCGCCCGCATGAGGTTGATAGACTACGCTACCGCCAGACTTCAGGACCCGGCGACAAAGGTCGACATCTTCGACGTGCAGAAAATAGCCCTCGTCGAACCCTCCCATCTTGCGAAAGGCCTGACGATCCATCATGAAAAAGGCACCTGACACTGCACCAACTTCGATGGAGTTTCGGGGCGGCGGGTCATTTTCCAACGTCCACTTCCCAAACCCCATCGCACGCAAGAGCGTCAGCGTGTTGCGTCGTGCGCCTCGCTCCTCACGACCGTGGATATCAAAAATCTTGCCGCCGACCAGGACGGGTTCAGCACGCTTCTCCATTGCCGCCACAAGTCTTGCAAGCGAACCGCGGCGCAGAACCGCATCCGGATTGATGACGAGAAGCAGATTGCCGAGCGCCCCCGCCGCACCCTTGTTCACCCCGGCCCCAAAACCGGGATTCGTGCCATCACGGACGATGTGGACTTTATCTGAATTTGCCTCGAACTCATCGATCCAGGACTGTTCCTCTGGCCGATTTCCGTTGTCGACAATGATAATTTCAGAAATGTCCGGATCGGACTTCAGGGCATAGAGACATTCATGCAAGCGAGGGCCGGTATGATAGGTCACAACGATCGCCGTAATTGTCGGGAGAGTCATCCAAGCGATCCTCTCACACGGCGAGACAGAACAATCAGCGCAACGACAGCGAGCGCCAAGGTAGACCAGAAAGCTTCATTCCAGACACTATAGGAAAAACTGAACAGGCAGAACGCCGCCGCCAGCATGCCGCCAATCGCGTAGTGAATATCCGCGCGTAAATTGTGCCCAATTGGCAGTCGCCATCCGATCAGCAGAACGGCAAGTGCCGCAACAAATGCACCAACTGCGCCCGTCTCGGCCCATATCTGCAAGGCCATATTGTGCGGATGCCCCGGAACGACCGGATACCGCGCCCAGAAATCCGGCAACTGCGCCATCCATTCCGGATAGGCTGCATACGTGTCCTGCCAGGATTTTGATGCTTCGATACCATGCCCCATCAGCGGTGTCTCCTGAATCTTCCCGATCACGACTTCCCACGACCAGGCGCGAGACTGGAAAGACCCCGGCAAGTTCACACCACTTCGCTCCAGCATGTAGAGCAGCCCACTCATCAAGATCGGCGCTAGCGCAATATAGGCAGCGACAGCCGTGAACAGGCCGCGCAGGCCATACTTTGGGAAGACCCGAACAATAACGAAAGCGACGAGCGTCAAAGCCGCGCCAAACATGGCGGCTGACGATCCGAGAACGCCGAAGCTGACAAGGCTGGCCAGCGCAATCATCAGTGCGAGCCCCTTCCATGCCAAGCCTGGCCGGGCCCCAACATATGCTACAAGTATAGGCAGTACGAGCGCAAAAGCGTTCGCACCCCGATCAAGGTTCTGAAAGCCTGAGGAATGATTGAGCGGATCATCCCCGTAGAAGACGGGCATCACTGAAGTCGCGAAGACCGGGCTGAGCAGGATCAGCAGACCATGTATGGAGAGGCTTCCCAATATCAGGCGGGACGAGATCTGTGCGCGCCCGGGCGCAGTTCGCAATGCACCGGCTATCAAGAGCGTGGTGAAGAAAAGCGTCAATATGATGCGCAGCCCGGCGGACCGAATGGCAAAGTCGCCGCCCATCAATGTCCCACTGATGATTCCCCGCGAGACCGGAGACCAGGACTCACTCGCAACGGCCCAGACCAGAAAGGCCATGCCCGCCAGCAGGTAGTGGGCGGGACGGATACCGGGCCGTGCAACAAGTAATGCAGGAATCGCAGCCAGCGCGAGCAGCAGGACGTTACCTTGCGTCCCTGCGATGGAGGTCAAAGGCCACAACAGGAAGGCCGCGGCGAGAAAAGGTGCGTAGCTCATGCTGCGCATCTTTTCGTGTTCCGCAGTACCTGTCACCTGTTGATCCGGACTAGTCGGACTTCAGGTCTGGTGCGAGGGCTTCTTGGGCGAGATCGCGGCAGGCATCCTCCAGCGAGATCATTTGCTGACCATTGCTGCCAAGCCGACGCAACGCCAGTGTACGGTCCTCAGCCTCACGACCACCAACCACCGCAATGATTGGCACTTTCTGAACCGAATGCTCGCGAACCTTGTAGTTAATCTTCTCATTGCGAAGATCGGTCTCGACGCGCAGTCCGGCCTTGCGCAGAGCAGCCGCTGCTTCCTCAGCGTACTCGTTCGCTGCGTCTGTGATCGCCGCAACGACAACTTGCACCGGTGACAGCCACATAGGGAAAGCGCCGGAAAACTCCTCGATCAAGATACCGATAAAGCGCTCCATCGAGCCTAGGATGGCGCGGTGCAACATGACCGGGCGCTGCTTTGAACCGTCCGACGCCGTATATTCAGCGCCGAGACGCTCTGGCAGAACATAGTCCAGCTGCAACGTACCACATTGCCAAACCCGGCCGATCGCGTCCGTGAGTTGGAATTCAAGCTTGGGTCCGTAGAAGGCCCCTTCCCCGGGCATGATCTCACAGGGCAGGCCCGCTGCATCAACGGCGTCCTGCAGGCCTTTCTCGGCCCGGTCCCAGGTTGCGTCATCCCCGGCCCGGACATCCGGACGTGTGGAGAGTTTCACGGCGATATTCTCAAAGCCGAAATCCCGGTACACGTTTTCGAGCAGGCGACAGAAGCGGATAGACTCTTCGACGATCTGGTCTTCACGGCAGAAGATGTGCGCATCGTCCTGCGTGAATTGACGGACCCGCATGATGCCATGCAGCGCGCCATGCGGCTCGTTGCGGTGGCAACACCCGAATTCCGCCAAGCGCAGCGGCAGGTCGCGATAGGATTTCTGGCCCTGTTTGAAGACTTCGACATGCGCCGGACAGTTCATGGGTTTCAACGCCATCAGTTTGGCATCGTCAGGCACCGAAATGTCCACGCCTTCATCACCTTCAGGAATGAAGTCCGGCACGATGAACATGTTCTCGCGATACTTGCCCCAGTGACCGGATTTCTCCCACTGAACCGAATCCATCAATTGCGGCGTCTTGATCTCTTCATAGCCGGCCGCATCGAGACGCCGGCGCATATAGGATTCGATCTGCAACCAGATCTGGTAGCCTTTCGGGTGCCAGAAGATGGACCCGGCCGCCGCCAGGCCGTCGAGATGGAACAGGTCGAGCTGCGTCGCGAGTTTGCGATGGTCACGCTTTTCGGCCTCTTCGAGGCGTAGCAGATGCGCCTTGAGGTCTTTCTCATTGGCCCAAGCCGTGCCGTACATGCGCTGAAGCATTTCGTTCTTGGAGTCGCCACGCCAATAGGCGCCCGCCAGCTTCATCAGCTTGAAGGCCTTCGGCAACTTGCCCGTGCTTGGCAGGTGCGGGCCGCGGCAAAGGTCGAACCAGTCGCCTTGCTTGTAGACTGTGATTGCTTCGCCCGGCGGAATGATGTCGTCGATGATCTGCGCCTTGTAGTC
>NZ_DFME01000075.1:0-750 GCF_002375605.1 Hyphomonas sp. UBA3601
CTGCTGTGTGGTGAGGGCTGAAACAAGCGCATTTAGTTGAACGATATCAATCGGCTTGGGGGCATGATCCGTCATGCCAGCTTTCATACACTCGGCGATCTGTTCGGGCAGGACATTTGCGGTCAGTGCTACAATCGGAATTTGACTGGCTGGCGCAGACAGAGCCCGAATCTCGCGTGTCGCAGCAATGCCATCGAATTCCGGCATCTGGACATCCATCAGGATGATATCATACGTGTCGCCCTTACGAAGGGACGAGAGCGCACCATGCGCCGACAGAAAGCCCTGAACCGAGTGACCGAACTTTTCGAGCCCCAATTCAATCAGTTCCAAATTCATGGCGACATCGTCAACGGCCATGATCTTGAGCTTTCCGAGTTGTGGGGTTATGCCAGTCGAGCGGAAGTCGGACATCGGCACTTCCGCAGGTTTGAACGGCAATACCAGTTTCGCAACCGTACCCCGTCCAAGTTCGCTTTCCAGGTGCAATTCTCCCCCCATTAGCCGGGCAAGAGATCGACTTATGGAAAGCCCCAGGCCTGTGCCGCCAAACTTTCGAGTGACGCTATTGTCAGCCTGCTTGAACCCCTCAAAGACGCTTTCCAGTTTGTCATCGGGGATACCAGGCCCCGTATCTGCCACTTCAAATTTTAGCAAGTCTCCCTCCTGGGAGGCGCTGACTCGGACTGATCCTTCGGTTGTGAATTTTGCGGCATTTCCGATCAGATTGGTCAGTATCTGTTTCAGCCG
>NZ_DFME01000075.1:967-3508 GCF_002375605.1 Hyphomonas sp. UBA3601
TCCTGAACAAGTTGAGCAATGTCGACAGCACGCTCTTCCAACTGGATGCTTTCTGCCTCGATCTTGGAGTAATCCAGAATATCGTTGACTATATCTTTCAATAGGCGCCCGGCTTTCATCGCGCGGGTAGTGAACAGCCTTTGCTCTTCACTCAGATCCGTCTGCTCCAACAATTGCGTGAAGCCAAGAATACCATTCAGGGGCGTACGAATTTCGTGGCTCATATTCGAGAGGAACTCCGCTTTTGCCTTGCCAGCAGCTTCGGCTTCAGCGCGGGCTTCGGCCAAGGCCTGCTCCCTTTCCTTGCGATCCGTGATGTCCCGGAAGGTCGATATTACCTCGCGGGGGCGACCATCCTCACCCTGAATGAGCTTCGGATTTCCCTCCAGCCAGATCACGTTACCGTGCTTGTTCTTCACTCGAAATTCTCTTTGCACAGATGGATCAACGGCGTCATTCTGGAAAAGTGATTGGGTGATTTCTGCCGCACGTCCGCGGTCTTCCGGAATCGCGAAGTCCAATGTTGACAAGCCAATTGCATCTTCTGGCGAAACACCCAAAATCTCGCATGCGGGCGACGCATAGGTGATGATTCCATCCAAACCGAACTTTACAATGATGTCTGTAGAGTTCTCCGCGAGGGTCCGGTACTTGGATTCGCTATTCGCAAGTGCTTCAAGTACAACCTGCTCGTCTGTGACATCCTTGAACACGCCGAACACTCGCTCGACCTTTCCGGTCTTGTCCACAAGAAAATCTCCGATAGAGCGCACGCGCCGCCTCTTGCCATCCGACTTTCGAACAATCGTGGCTTGAAATTCCCAGCCTTCGGCATTGTTGACAGCGCGCTCAACCAGAGCCCGCACACGATCGCGGTCTTCTTCAGCGTAGAACATGATCGCGTCGCCATACATCGGGTTGAACTCTTCTTTCGTGACGCCGTGAATTGCATAAACTTCCGGCGACCAGTCCACTTCCTGAGTGGATGGGTTCAGAGTCCAGTGACCTACGCCCGCCATACGCTCGGCCAAGTGGGCCTTTGTCAGCATCTCCTGTTGTTCGCGTGACTTGCTCGACAAGCGTTCTCGAGACCGTCTGATATGATTGATCAGTCGACGGCGATCCGAAGAGGCTGCTCCGACAGCGAGCCCGAGAATGGAGTTTGTCGCCAAGAATAGTTGAAGTGCCAGAATCTTGGAAGTGAATTCGGCTGACATCAGGTGTACTGGGCCAGTGCCAGCCAACGTGAACGGCAAAGCGATTGCCGTGATCGTGAGTAGTCCAATGGCGGCCGCTTTTACGCCTCCCCCAAAGGCGAGGAATACGAGCGCGGGGGGTACGAGGAAGAGGAATGGATAGTCGCTCTGGGCGAAAACGAAGAAAGTCGTCGCACACAATAGCCCCAGCTTCAGAATGTATTGAAGGTCAGGCGACGTGCTGACGAATTTTTTCGAGCGATCCGCCAAAGACCAGATTATCGGAGTGAACAGAACTATGCCTAGAAAGTCTGCTGAGAACCATACGAGGGCTTCAGAGAGTACGAGGGTCTCTCCACTCGTGAACAATCCTGTTGCAGCCATAAGGGATGACAAGAGGCTGCCGACGAATCCGCCCATGATCAAAGTAGAAATTCCCGCCAGGCTGATGAACCGTATTTTGCGCTGGTACATGAAAATAAAGGCGACGCAGCAGACTTCTGCTACGTTCGCCAGAGCCAGAATGAACGCCCGGAGAACCGGGTCTCCTGAATAGATATTTGCGAGCACCAGCGCGGCCATCATTGCCGTGAGCAGGGGAATCCAGTTCCTGCGCGGGTTCTTCAGAAGCAAGACGATCAGGATTGCGTTCGCTGGCCAGACGGCGGCCACACGCCCAGCGCCGCGCGTCAACTCGATCATCGCGACCGCAACGACGAAAATGACGATTGCGACACCTAGGCTTCCAGCCAACATGCCGAGGCGGCTGGTGGCGCGACCAGGTTTTCTAGTGGCTGATGAGGTGTTGGGAACTGCGCTTGGCATGGATCAGATCCGTGTTTGTGTTTCCGTCTTGCAGTCCGTATGCAGACGGATTGTGTGATTGCCCGTGCTCTGCCGCAGGCGAATTCATGCGGAAGCTGCCCGACATAGAGACATTCTCAATCAGAATGTAACCAACGCAATATGGCGCTCACAGCTGTGCCTGTGCAAATACCCGGAAATCGCCTTTGGTTCAGCAGTACTGATCTCTTCAGAAAGATTACAGGGTGGGCGATCGCCATAACTGATCTGACAAATTGGTACGTGTATCCCCATCGTGTGTCCCCTAACTCGGTAAATAGATGAGCTGCTGATTTGGATGGAAACTTGTTTCAATTGAGTTTAGATCATCGGTTTTCCCGCAGTGGGAGAATTTCTGTGGTACAATGCTTTGAGTACACGGCTGAATTATTCTCTTGATTGAGGCAAGGGACCAAGGGGCTAAGATGTTTTCGGATATCGTTTCTTCAGAACTCAAATCCTTGAGATCCTATGCGCAATTGTTGCTGGGATCGATTGATGC
>NZ_DFME01000109.1:0-2891 GCF_002375605.1 Hyphomonas sp. UBA3601
CACGACCCGGGACGTGACCCTTTTCCGGCCGCAAGCTGCAGCGGAAGATTCAAACTGAGACACCACCTAAACACAGAACTGGTTGATCTGAGACTATGAAATAGGCAAGGCTTTTGGTTTGGGCTCCTAATCTTGGAATTCTATGCTATCAGCTAGTTCGACGCCTAACCGCGCGTCGAACTAGTGAGGTCCGCAAAACTGTGGACCAAAATCCGACCGAACTGAGGACCAAAAATTGACTTTCATGCACGTATGTGTTTGAATATATTGGATAAATAATATGGATCGTGGCACGTCACTCGCGCCAAACTAAACTATATAAGCCGTTGATTTGCAAGCGGAAAAAACCCGACGATCTGTGCTGCTTCGGGTTAGGCGCGACATTCGGGGTTCGAACCTTGAACACCTCGAATAGGCATCCCGCGCTTTCGTCGTTAGCCTGTTTGGTAACAAGCCTGACGATGAATATGCGATGACGTTTCTGCTCCAGCCCGTGAAGAATGATGAGCGTGCACTTGCCGGTGCGCCCATGATTGGCGCGGCTCAGAAACTTCTGGCGTATCTGGCCGAACATGATGCGATCGGCCTGACGAAGGGCAAGGCGTTTCAGCGCAAGTTCGTGCACTGGGCGGCTGCCGAGTTCGCCTGGCCGGGCTGGGAAGAGGACAAGCTGTTCCTCGTCAATAAGGTGCTGAATGAGGACGATTTTCCGCCGCTCGAAGCTCTGCATTTCCTTCTGCTGAAACTCGAGCTGATCCGGCATTACAAGCTGACCTGTCGGCTCACCAAGGCGGGCAGGGACATTGCTGACAAGCCCGGCGATCTCTTCAACCTGATCGCGCCATTCTGGTTGTTCGAAGTCGATCATGCCGCTTCGTCGCGGATGCCCGAGCCGAGGCTTGGCAACTGGGATGTGTTTCTCGGTGTGCTGAATACGGAGGCGGTGCCAGGCGTGACATGCGGCGTGCTTCGTGAAATCCTTTACGGTCCGCCGGACGCCGGACAGCCCTATGACCGCTTGCCGGGAATGATCTGGTCACAAATGCTTCAGCCGCTGTGCTGGATGGGGTTGCTGGCCGAGACAATGTCAGACGATCGACAGCATTTCGCAGATCGCGTCTACAGCACCACCGGTCTTTGGTCCGAGGCCTTCTTGTTCCCGTTTGATGACCAGGTCGGTTTGGTGACGCTGCATTGACGTCATCGCTTCGAGCACTTGAAGCCGCGCCCGTCGGGTGTCGCACAATGGGTATTTCGTGACCCATTCAAAACTTTAATGGGTCACGAAGGGGGCGGCGAAAGTCTTTGGCCGGGCAGTTTCGGCCTGTCAGGCGATACTGTTGGGAGGAGCCTCGATGGAATTGATCTCCGCTTCGAGCACTGCGATCGTTTCCAGAATGGCGTCGAATGGCTCGGGCGCATCGAACAGCATTTCAGCCATTTGCGCATAGTCAGATCGAAGTGCGGCCTCAAGTTCAGGCGCTGGCGCGAGTCTGAGCGTTGGCGGTCGGGCCGTCTCATAATTTGCCCAGGCCGCCCGGAAGAAGACGGATTTGTGGAGCGCCACAGCTTCAAGAAGCGCCAGATCGCTCAGGGCCTGAGGCCTTGTTTTGGATCGGGCGAGTTGCGCGAGGTCGTAATAGTGACGCGACATCCTCTCACCGAGCGGCCTCGCCGCATCCCGGTGCGCCAACATGTGAAGGATGGTCGCCTTTTCCCAGAATGTCCGGGCAGCTGACAAGGTCTTCACCGATACGCCTGGCTCTGAGAACAGGTCCGGAAACTGTTCGTTCACAAAGGGAAAGATGTCCCGCTGCTCTGCCGGTAGGTGATCCGAGCGTGCGCCGAATTCGAGGCGAACGAACGAACGCACATAGGGCAGGGCGGCTGTCGCAGGCAGGCTTTCCGGATAGGTGAAGATCAGCGTTTGCGGGTCATCATCTGAAGTTTTCAGAAGGACCGGTTTGCCAAGCGCTTCGCTCATCGCTTCTGACAGAGCGGCTTTGACCGAACCGCCGACTGCCTCAATGGCGCAGGCTTCGAGTTCGTCGAGCAAGGCCTTTCGGGTCTTATTGCTTGTCGCGTTGGCCGGGTCGCGCTCACCGGTGAAACCGAGATCATGGCGGTCAAGGCTGAGATCGATGTCTTCGGAGAAGCGGCGGATCAGGCCATAGGCTTTCGAAAGAGACGTGCCGCCTTTGAAGATCAGGCCGGGAATCCTATCGCCAAGTGAGAAAGCGCGCTTGATCGTCCAGCAGACCCAGAAGTCTTTCTCGACAATGGCGGCTTGCACGCCCATCCGCGCAGCCGTCTCCTGAAAGACCTCCGCGCGGATGGTTGCGGTTTCCTGCGCGAAACCATCCACTGTCAGGCCGCCGCGATCTGCTGAACCACCGGGCGCATCCATCCTGGTGCCTGAAGGGCATCTTTAACGAGGGCGCGGCGGGTGTCGGCGTCAATCGTCCTGGAGAGGCGCGCTACGACGCTTGCATCCACCCCATCCTTGCCGAGATAGCGCAGCGCCTGGAACACTGCACCGGTCGGTTTGCCAGCGCCGACAAGGTTCCTGGCGGCGGCGTTGCGCATGATGATGGTCTGCGCCCCGATCTGCTTCGTGCGGCTTGGTCCATCTGTCAGATAGACAGCCTTCGCCGGAACCTGTGTGGTCAGGCCGAGCATGTTCGCCGCGCGCGCCGGCGAGACCTGGACGACGCGTCCATCCTTTCGGGCGATGGCGGCGGCGACAGCATCAGGATCGGGCGACAGGCGGCCCAGACGAGGACTCGTCTTCGGGTAGTCATAAATGCCCCGGGCGAGTCGACGGATCACGCCCTGATCGGTCAGTCGCGACAGCGTCTGATCGACAGAGGCGCGCGAGCCGAGATCAAGGA
>NZ_DFME01000109.1:3006-22630 GCF_002375605.1 Hyphomonas sp. UBA3601
CGAGCCGAGATCAAGGAAATCCGCGGGGGTAAAGACAGCCCCGCGTCCCTTGCCGATGATGCGGCGTTTGATCTTGTCGATGGCCATAGCCGGCTCCTTTATGTCAGAAAATAGGGCAAGTATTTCTGACAGTCAAGGGGCTGATTGGTGTGTGGTTCGCCACATGGTAATGTAGGCTTGGGGCGCGTGAAAGCTAAACGGCGAGAGGACCGCGATCCGGCGTGTGCGTCGGTCAGGGGGCTGGTAGCTTGAGGTATGTTTCAAACCCTCGGACAAGGCGCGCTTCTGTCCGATGAAATGTAACTTGCCGAGCTTTGTGTTGAGCGTCCCGCTACTTAAGCCCAGTCCGGCAGTGCTGAGGTCAGGGCGAACTGGAGCCGACACCGTAATTCGGCTACGCTCAGGCCGTGCACCGGAATCGTGTCAACTGCAACGATACGTCATGCGTGCATCATTCAATTTGCCTACGGAATGATATTGCCGGAATCGGCGACGGTAGTTTTCCACAGGTTTTTTGCAAGGTATTGATTCAATACAAAAATTGCAGTTCTTTCATCATCGAGTGGGAATAGTGACTTTGNNGCCATTGGCGGGCCGAGCGTGACGATCAAGAGCCACCACAATGTTGGCGGCCTTCCGGAACGCATGAACATGAAACTGGTCGAGCCGCTGCGTGAGTTGTTCAAGGATGAAGTGCGCGCGCTGGGCCGTGAGTTGGGCTTGCCGGAGAGCTTTATCGGGCGGCATCCATTCCCCGGACCGGGTCTCGCGATCCGCATTCCCGGCGAGATCACGCGCGAGAAGGCCGACACGCTGCGCAAGGCGGACGCGATCTATATCGACGAGATCCGCAAGGCGGGACTGTACGACGAAATCTGGCAGGCCTTCAGCGTTTTGCTGCCGGTCAACACGGTCGGCGTGATGGGGGACGAACGCACCTATGAGGCCGTGCTCGCCCTGCGCGCCGTGACCTCAACCGATGGTATGACGGCGGACTATTATCCGTACGAGCACGACTTCCTCGGCCGTGTCGCGACCCGCATCATCAATGAGGTAAAAGGCGTCAACCGCGTCGTCTATGACGTGACCAGCAAGCCGCCCGGCACGATCGAGTGGGAATAGTGACTTTGCCCTGAGTGACGGTTATTCTCGGCCTGTTGTCCTGAGAGTCCATTTCACGCCGCTCTGTACACGCGGCCCAAACTCGGTAGAATCGCCCGTATGACTGATCTGACCGACACGCTGAAACAGCTCTCCGCGCTTGGGCAGGAGACCCGGCTGCTGACGTTCCGGGCCCTGATGGAGGCGGGGCCGGAAGGTTTGCAGGCAGGCGCCATTGCCGAACATCTGGACGTCGCGCCTAACAAGCTGTCGGGACATCTCAACATATTGGTTAATTCCGGGCTGGTCAGCGTCGTGCGTGACGGGCGCCGGATGATCTATACGGCCAGGATTGATGGCGTGAACCAGTTGCTCTCGGTGCTGGTCGACAATTGCTGTCACGGTCATCCAGAAGTGTGTGATCCGCTCGCCAGGAAATCGAAAATAAATTGTTAAATCAATATTCGGCAGAATATTGAAATAAAGTCTGTATCGCGCTAAAGTCTTTCCAAAGTCGCACGGGAGGATGATATGCGAACTGGACTGAGGACGTACGCTATAATCGCTTTGACCGGTATAGGACTGGCGGCCTGCGCGGGCGCGCCGGACTCGGTCCAGGCAGCGGCCGAAACTTCTGCCACAACCGGTGACCTGGAGCTGCGCGCAAGCGGCTCTGGAAACTGGGATATCGACTGTGTCGCGGTCACCGGACGGGGTGAGGCGAATGCTAGCGTGAAGGGGCGAGGGTCAACCAGTACGGACATGTTGTTTGTGCGCGATGTCTCAACCGCCGCCTGCACCTATCAGACCGGGGCCTCGCCGGTCACCTTGAAACTGATGGAGGAAGGCCTGACATGCCCGTTCGGCGCGTTTGAAAGCGGGATTTGCCAGACAATTCTTCCAGCTGAGACCAGCGGAACACTTCAATTCTCGGTCAAATAATGTTTTAGAACCGCAACGTGACTCGGGCGCGAAGCGGGAGAGAATATGCGACGAATTTTGTGGGCCTTCGCGCTGATGGCGCACATATGCTCTGTTGCCGAGGCGGAGGAGGCTTTTCGGCTCAGGGATGCCGTAGACACTCCGGCCTGGCTGACGCTCAAGGGTGAGACCCGCGTCCGCTATGAGACGCTGCAGGGGCAGTTTCGGGCCGGCGGTGAGGGCGGCGACCAATTGCTACTGTTCCGCAGCCTATTGCTGGCTGAAGCAGACACCGGGCCGATCTCTTTCGGGGTCGAGATACAGGACAGCCGGACCTATCTGGCCGATGCCGGCACGCCGCTCTCCAGCAGCATCGCCAATCCGCTGGACCTTCTCCAGTTCTATGCCCGCATCGACGAGTTACCGGGCGTCTTCGGAGAGGGGTCGTCCAGCAAGCTGACCCTTGGGCGGCAAACGGTCTCCATCGGCTCGAAACGCCAGATCGAGCGCGTTGATTTTGCCAATGTCATCAAGAGCTATACCGGCGCGCATTTCGTCTCCACGGCTGAGCGCGGGGACGAACTCCATCTGGTCTATGTCGTGCCGACCGCGCGCTATCCGGATGCGCGGCCTGCGCTGGATGACAATGAACTGTCAGGGGATGAGGAACAGTGGGAGCGGCGCATCTGGGGCGTGCATTATCGCCGCGCGGATATCTTGCCGGCTTTGGCGCCAGGCCTCTGGGGCGAAGTGTTCGCCTACGGACTGGAAGAGCGGGATTCCGGCGACTTCCCGACGCCTGACAGGTCCTATTTCGCGCCGGGCTTTCGTCTGTACCGGAAGCCTGTTTCCGGACAGTGGGACATTGACCTAGAAGGCGCCCTGAGACGCGGCAGCCGCTACGCCTCAAACGATCCAATGGACACGCAAAGCCTTGAGGTGGAGGCCTCCATGCTGTTTGCCGCGGTCGGGTACACATTCGATACGCCATGGCAGCCGCGCTTTGCGTTGGAATATTATCATGCCAGCGGCGACGAAGACCCGTTTGACCTCAATTACGACCAGCATGAGCGCCTGTTCGGGTCCCGGCGGACCGATCTCAACAATACCAGCATTCACGGGCCTCTGACTCCCGCCAATCTGAATGCGCCGGGCTTTCGGGTGGAAGTGAAACCGGGTGCCCGATGGGACGCCCGTTTCTACTATCATGCGGCGCATCTGGCGTCGAAGACTGACAGCTGGGTCATTGCCAAGCTGCGGGATCCGTCCGGCCAATCCGGCGATTTCATCGGACACACGCTGGACGGGCGGGCACGCTACTGGGTGCTGCCGGACAGTCTCCGCCTGGAACTCGGTGCCTCCGCCCTGATGTATGGCGAATTTGCCAAAGACGTACCGGGTGGTCCAGATGGGGACGGGACACTGTTCGGATACGCACAACTTACCTTTACCTTCTAGGGAGCCATCCTGGACCGGTTTGAACGCTATCTCATCGTCCGGGAAGCGCTCCCATCGGGTCAGCATGCATGTAAATGTCTTCGGTATGTTTTTATTCTAGGACTTCAAGCTCGCGGGATGTTTGCGTCTGGCGGGTACCGAGTGTGCAGAAGTTGGTCGCAATACATTCCTCGGTGTGGATTTGCGTCAATTTCGACGGCGGATCGACCCGGTTACGATTCAGACGATGGCGAATTCAAGCGATTGCGGGTCTCGAAATAGGAAATCGTCAGGATGCCATCCAATGGAAGGGGGCAGGCGCCTCCTTCCATTGGATTCCAGCAAGAGGATTGGTTGTTTTTGTTCAGCACTGTCTGGACTAGTAATTATCTTTGTTGTCCAGATCGTCGACCGATCCGTCCTTGTTCGTGTCGAGGGTCGAGAACATGCGCTTGCCGGAGGCGTGGAATTCGTCGAGCGAGAGATTTCCATCTTCGTCTGTGTCAAGCACGGTAAACCGGAAATCTGCCTGGTCGATTTGGCGTTTGCGCTGTGCCTCAAGTTGCTCGAGCAAACGGGTTTCATACTCGGAAACATATTCTTCAGACTGGACATTTCCGTCTCCGTTGGCATCGCGTCTGAGATAGCCGTTCGCGCGCTCTGACATGAATTCGGCTTCGGTGACTTGCCCATCTCCATCGAGGTCATACTTTTGGAAGAATGCATCCTTGCTATGTCCGTCAGCGGAACGACGTGGAGTTTCGGACTCAGGCGTGACTGCGGCCGCGCTTGCAGTCTCGGCTTCAGCCGACGCTTTGGTGTCATGGGTGGCACACGCGGTGAGAGGCGCGAGCGCCAGGGTCAACAAGACCGGGTAAATGGATTTCATGTTTGGGTTTCCGTTCTGGTGGAAGGGTTTTTACCGAGCAACTTCGAAAGTCAGGGAGGTTGTGTAGCTGCGTTCATCAGTCTCTGCGCCTTCTGGCGCGTCAACTGCGTGACGGGTCATGAGGAGGTATTTGCCTGGCTTGTCGAAAGACAGGCTCACGGTTCCGGAGTCATCTGCCTCTACATGGCGTTCGTATTTCGGCGTTTCATAAGTTCCGCCCTGCCGTTTGATTTCCACAGATTGGCCAGCAAGCGGCTGGCCATCGAAGAGGAGCTTGAATTCAAATCCCTCTCCTAGATAAATCTCGTTTGGGTGGGTGACGGGCGTGATGAGCAAGCGGCCGATTGGCAAGTTGACCGCCTCCCACGTGGAAGCTCCTTTCGTCACATAGACGTCAGCAACCGTTTCGGTCTGACTGGTGATGACCTCGGTTGCATTTTGAGGAACTTCCGCATCGGGTCCGAAAACCGCCTGCCATTCACCATCAACAAGGGCCTTCTTGCTTTTTCGACCCAAGCGGACACCGGTGGTAAATCGATAGGTTCCCTCGGTGTCCAGATCACTTTCAAGAACAACCACCTGGCGCAACTGGGTTAGGGTCTTGAAGTCTTCCCGCGAGCCATCCGGAAGAATGACATGATAGTCCTCCGAAAGAACGGCGATCTCTGGCACGAAGGGGTCCTCACTAAAGGATGCCTGCACAGTGACGTGATCGCCTTCCGTCGTGACGAATGCATTGGGATACATAAAAGATGTATGAGCGTAAGCGGCTGCGCAAAGCGTGGTAGCCGATAAGATTCCGGCTGCACCAAATTTCAAAATTGTCATAAAGACCCCTCAGTCACGTTATTGAGAATAATTATCACTTGCATGTACTGAGAATGCGATTTAGTTGCAAGTAGAGATTTTTGGTTTTTGCTGCGGGCGTCGTGCTCAGCGCCTTTTAAGTGCAGTCAGCGCGTCTGCACGCTCAACCCACGGAGATTTCGATGCGAAAGACCTTGTCAGGCATGGCTTTGACATCCGTTCTGGTGACCATGTTACCCGGTGTCGCGACGGCGGATATGTTCAAACGACATCATGATCATGTTCTCGGAACCTCCCTGGATATTGTTGTGAATGCCCCCTCAGAGATAGATGCCAACAAGGCAGAGGAGGCGATTCTCAAGGAGATCGAACGTTTGCGCGGCGTATTCAGCACATATGACAACTCCAGCGAGATATCGCGTCTAAATCGCTCCAGCGACACGACAGTGACTGACGACATGGTTCGTGTACTGGAGCGCTGTGAAGCCTATCGGATGCAAACGTCGAATGCGCTGAGCTGTCGTATTGGCAGCTTGATCGATACATGGGCCGTCGCCGAACGTGAGAACAAGTTGCCAAACCGTCCCGCCATGCGAATAACTGCTGGAGAGATACGGCGCGCCAGTGTTGAAATTGATGCAGGGAAGGGAACCGTCAACCGACCGGATGAGGTGATTTTCGCTACCGATTCTTTGGCAAAGGGGTATATTCTGGACACGGCCGTCGAGGCGGCCATTGCCGCGTCCCCAAAGGTCTCAGGACTGTTGATGAACATTGGGGGTGACATACGGACCTGGGGCGCAGGCCCTCAAGACGGACAATGGGCCGTCGCGATCACCCGCGGCTCTGAGCTTGGAGAAGGCGGATCAGCGTTAGAAGGCCGTGTGCAGATAAATGAAGGGGCGGTCGCAACAAGCGGTTCGGGACCTCGTGATCGTTTGGTTGGGGGGCAGCCCTATAGCCATGTCATATCCCCCGCAGATGGCTGGCCAGTCTTTCACGCTCTCACGGCGACGGTCTATGCGTCAGATGCCATCACCGCAGACGCACTTGCAACGGCACTCCTGGTGATGGACCTCAAGAGAGGATTGAATCTCGTGGAGAGTCTGCCGGGCGTAGAAGCGGAGATCGTGACGGAGGATGAAAGACATCATCAGACTTCAGGTTGGGGTGGCTTGAAGCCTGAGGGGAAGGCGACCAGCGAGATAGAGGCAAGCTGGACGACGGGCTATGAATTTTCCATTGAGTTCGAGATTCCCGATCAAGATATTGCAGACTATGAGCGCCCCTATGTGGCGGTATGGATTGCAGACAAAGACAGAAATTTGGTGCGGATTCTCATGCTTGCCGGTCAACAAGCGCGCTGGATGGAGGAGAACTATTACTGGCACCGACGATTTGGCCGAAAGGCCGGGAGCCTTGTCGATGCGATCTCAGGTCCAACCCGGCGCCCCGGACAATACAAACTTGTATGGGATGGCCGGACAGATGATGGCCACACAGTTGGTCCAGGCGAGTACATCTTGCATCTTGAAGCTGCTCGCGAACATGGCGAGCATCAGCATGAGAGCGTTACTTTCACCCTTTCTGCTGATGCGTTCAATCACGAGATTGAGCCTGGGAATGAGCTTGGACACGTTTCGGTTCGGTTTGGCTCGACGTACTGATTTTCAAGTTGTTCCCTCGGAATATCCTCAAGACCCCTCAATCTCGACAGTAAAGCTGTGGCTGATGCCAGTTGGCGGAGCGGGAAATGGCGATGCTTTCTTCACAAAGATCAAGGCCTGACGATCAAACCTGGATGAGCCAGAGCTTTGGGAGACTTCAATGTGTTTGATCGTACCACGAGGGGAAACCGTGAATCGAATATGAGCGGATCCGGGACCGGAAGCGCGCGGTCTACGCAGTTGGGACAAGTGTCTCATCACCTCTCCCGAATAGTTCGAATGCTCCGAATTTCCTGCTGCTGGGGACTTTGCGCTTGCAGCAGAGTCGCCGCCAGATTCCTTGGTAGCTGGACTATTCGCATTGACAGACGTTTTGGCTTTTCGGTGTGAGTTGTTGCCAGCTGGCTTGTACTCGGCGGGTTCTGTCTGGGGTGCCGCTGAGGTCGCAGAGGAAACTGCCGTGGTTGGCGCTGTCTGAGCTGCCGGCTTGATTTGACGGTCTACAACGGCCGGCTCGTCAGTGTTTTCTTCAGGCAAAAGCGGGTCAGCGTCTGCAACGAGAGTTTCGGATTTGGGCTCATCCGGAGCTGTCTTCTCGACTTTGGGGGCTGCCTCCGGTGATTGAGGTGACGGTGAGGAGCGGGTGGCGGGCGGCTGTTCTGATTGTGCTGGGCTTGGTTCAGGTTCGTCCGATGGCGGGGCTTCGTGCTGGAAAGCATTTGTCGACGAGGCCATTGTTCCAAACTGCACGCCGAAGCTGTTTCCTGCCACCAATGTCGGCGGAGCGTGAGGGACTGTATACGCCAACACACTCAAGTGGGCCGCTGCCGCTGCTGACAGCGCAATCGAGAATTTGACCACATTCGCTTTCGTCATCCTGTGGTGTCCTCCGTCACGACAATGATGTTGGTCCTACCGCTCGCTCGAAGCTCTTTCACCAGCTTGAGGAGTTGCACCGCTGGCAGTTCGCGATCGGGAAGAAGGCGTAGGGAAGACGTATCTGCCGCCGGGCTGTCGAGAACACTCTCCAGGCTGACCGGAGTGCCTCCCCGGCGTAGTTGACCGGTCTTGTCGATCGACACCGCGTCTGGAGGGACGCAGCATTCGAGATCTTGGGTCTGAACAAATCTTACAGATGGATCAGGTGGGGAGGCGAGCGTTCCTGCAATCATGAAGAAGATCAGGATCAGGAATACGATGTTGATCAGTGAGATCACGGGATCGCGGCGGGTTTGCAGTTTGCTACGCTTCATGTCGGCTCCACCACGAGCACCTCAATCCAGGGCGTACGTTTCAGTTCAGCGAGGACATCAATCAGTGTTTGCGTGGTAACATCGTCTGTTAACTTCACCGCCACTGTCGGTACGCTTTCATCATTTTCATGTATTTCGAGCTTGTAAGCGAGATGACTCAGCGGGACCGCCTTTCCGTCCAGCAGAAGGGTATCAGCTCCAATGGTTAGTATAAGGATGGGGTTGTCGGAGGTCTTACCGGCGGCTGCAGTGGTTGAGGCTATCTCGACCTCGGAAAACTTTGAGAAACTAGAAGCCAGCATAAAGAAAAGCAGCAGCAGAAAGATCACGTCGATAAGGGACGTGATCGACGCGCGACGGCGTGGGCGGGTGCGCTTAAGTGCCATATCCAGCAGCAACTATTTCTCTGGCTGACGTCGCGCGCGTTTCCGGTGTAACGAGGACTGTGAATGCATGCTCGGCGAAAGCGCGTTCGCGGTCAGTCTGAGCTTCAAACCAGGACAGCGCAATGGATGTAGGCATGGCGACGGAGAGGCCTGCGGCGGTGGTCAGCAGGGCGACCCAGATACCGCCAGCAAGGGCTGCCGGATCTACCTGTGATCCCGCAGATTGCAGGGCCTGGAACGCCTCAATCATCCCCAGCACCGTTCCGAGAAGCCCTAGCAGGGGGGCCAATTGAGCAATCGTATCAAGGACGCGAAAGCCACCTTCATAGGGTTGCAACGCGAGGTCGGCTTCGGCTTCGAGTCGGGCAACAAGGCCTTCTCGCCCGCGTAGCGGCAAAGCGGACAGAAGAATGTTCGCCAGCCAATGTTTCGATGCGCGGAGCTGATCCGATGCATCTTGCTCATCGCCAGCGTCCAGAGCGCGGATGGCAGATTTGAGCGGCTTCAGGCGTCCGATCTGATCCGACCGAAATTGCCAGTATTTGAAGCCTGTCAGGGCGAGCGTGAAAATGGATGCAAGCAGAAGGATGGTAAGGATGGGACCGCCGACATCATATAAGTTTTGAAACATTGTGAGCATGCGGGTTTCCAATCAGATTTCGCTTTGAAACTCAGTTCGCTGCGGGAATGTTTGGAGAATTGTTACGAGCACCATGCAGCTGTTGGCAGCCGCGCATGGTGCTCGCATCGGTGGGGTACTGTCTAAAAGGCTTTCGACACCGTGAACTTGATGTTCCGCCCAGCCGCCGGACGCGTAGAAAGGAGCGGCGTGTAATTATGATCGAACAGGTTTTCAAACCCGAAGCGGAAGGATGTGTCCTTCAGGACACCTTCCTGCGGAGTGATCGTTGCGCGCAAATTGACAGTGGCAAAGCCCGGGGTCGTCGTGCCATTGCGGTCTGCTTCATCTGCCAGCACGAACTCGCTGGACAGATCGGCCAATCTCGATAAGCGCTTGCCGAGCGTGAGGCGCAGCGTGTTGGCTGGAGCATTCGTCCAATCCGCGACGGTGCTGTCTGTGCGGGTCTGTTCTGCATCAACGATATTGGCGTTGAGGTCAGCATAGTAGCCGTCGCGGCGGGCGTACGATCCTTCAAGCTCCAGCCCCTGGATTTCGATCGAGTCCACACCTGAGTAAGACGTGTTATCTTCCTGATCCGTGTGATAATAATTGGCCTTCATGGAAAGCGTATCATCCTGTCCAAGGACACCGATAAGGTCGTAGGATGCGCCGAACTCATAAGTCTTCCCGATCTCTGGCTGGCTCATATAGACCTCGTTCTCGAGGTCATCGAGAATGGGGAGGCTTTCCGTGTAAGCATAGCTTCCGAAGAGGGCAACGCCATTGTCAAACTGATAACGGAGCGATGCCCCGCCCATGAGCGCGTCATTGTCATAGCTCGCAGCGCTGCCATCATCGAGGGTCCCCTCGACTTCTGAGCTTTCAAACCGAAGGGCTGGTGCGAATGTCCATCCATCCAGAAAGTCGATCTGGTCGACTACGAACAGGGCGATGCGATTGTCTTCACCGCCTGGGGCCGAATTTGCATCAAGACGTTCTTTCTGGATGAACTCGATGCCCGTGCGCAAATCATGCACCAGAGCGCCTGTTTCAATATAGGCTGTGTTCTTCACGGTGAACTTCGTTGTCTCGTAGCGATGGTCGGCATCGACCGTGGCGAAGCATCCGAACGGGCCACTGCCGACAATACATTCCTGATCAATTTCCTGATTGGCGTAGGAATACACCGCATCAAGGTTCACCAAATCATTCGTGATAGGATTGAAATTGTAGGCAAGCGATATCGTTTCGGACTTGGTGTCACGATCCACATTTCCAAATGCGCCGCCGGTCGTACCGAAGGAGTCGTATGGTTTGTCCCGTTCGGTTGTCTCAGAATTGGTATAGCTGGCGCGCATGCTGTGGTCCCCGACCGTATAGCGGGCCTTCAGCAGATAGGAGGGCAGTTCAAATTCGCTGTTCTCAATGACATTGTCATTACCATCTTCCTGATTGTGTTGCTCGCGCCAGGAATAGTTCGCAAGGAGCTCAAGGTTTTCCGTGGGTTGGACTGCGAGCGTGCTGGAGGAGTTGAATCCGTCCATATTGGTTGCGCCGCCGAGGGTTTGACGGAAGGCGAGCCCCGTTTCGCCGCCCGTGAGGTCTGACGCATCGATCGTCTCAAGGCGCACAACCCCACCGATAATACCAGATCCGTACTCAAAGCTTCCGACAGTCCCGCGGATCACTTCGACGCTCTTGTAGAGATACGGATCGGTATAAAGCTGGGTGCCAATACGATAGAGTTCTTCCGAGCCCACGCTCGCGCCATCGACCTGAATTGCTACTTTCTGGTCAGTTCCGTAAGTGCCGTTGGCGCCAAAGCCACGAATATTGATCCCGGATCCGATCGGGGTGGAGCCGTTTACGAGGGAGACGCCAGGAACGGAGTCAATCAATTCCGCAACAGTGCCAGCTTGGCGGTCTTCTATTTCTTCCTGATCGACGACCGTGACTGGTGTGGCGGTGTCGGTCTGGACTTCCCTTTTACTCTCGCCGAGCGTCAGCGTGCCGAGGAACTCCTCACTGTCAGTGTTCGCGTCTTCCTGCGCGGAGGCTGGTGCCTGAAGCATAATGATCGATACGATCGCTGTGGCCCCGAACAGGGCGGTTTTACGGTTTACGATGTGGTTCATGGACCCCTCCAGATAATGCGTTAATGCAACTCAGTCGCAATGTGGGGTCGGGATAGCGCGTGGCAATCTGTTTTGCAAATGAAAATTATTCGCAAAATGAGTCTTTTAGATCATCATCTGCCAATTCGGGGTGTCGGCCTATCTGCCTGGAGGCAGATATTCACTCATATGCCGGCCATCTGGCGGCAACCCTGCCAGTCAATGAGGGATTGGGGCTGACATGTTGCGAATTGGAGTGGAGAGCTAACTTTCGAATACCGTTATGCAAGTGGGCTAGCGCTTGAGAGATTTCAGCACGTCGAATGGGCTGCTCGGGGGTGCTTCAGCTGTCGGCTCGAGCGCTTTTCGAGGTTGCGCCTTGGGCGCCGGTTTGGGACGCGTGCCCGCTTGCGAGTCGGCGGACGACTTCATGCTCAGGCTGATCCGCTTCTGGTCTATATCCACTTCCAGCACGCGAACGCGCACAATGTCGCCAGCTTTGACCACGTCGCGCGGTGACTCCACGAAGCGGTCTGCCAGTTGAGATATGTGAACGAGGCCATCCTGATGAACGCCAATATCTACAAAGGCGCCAAAGGCGGTGACGTTTGTCACCACGCCTTCCAGATTCATGCCGGGATTGAGGTCGACGATTTCGTTGACGCCTTCCTGGAAGCTCGCGGTCTGGAAGTCAGGTCTTGGATCGCGGCCTGGCTTTTCCAGTTCGGCGATAATGTCCCGGATTGTAGGAACACCAAATGTCGCATCAGCGAAGTCAGCTGGGTTGAGTTGTGACAGGACTGCCTTGTTGCCGATCAGGGACTTCACTGATTGTTTCGTTGCCTTGGCGATGCGTTCGACAATTGGGTAGGACTCCGGGTGTACGGCGGATCCATCCAGCGGGTCCTTGCCTCCAACGATGCGCAGGAATCCAGCCGATTGCTCGAAACTCTTTGCGCCCATGCGCGGGACTTTCTTCAACTGTTTGCGTGTCAAGAACGGTCCATTCTGGTCGCGGAAAGCGACGATGTTGCTGGCCAGCGTCGTGTTAAGTCCGGAGACATGCGTGAGGAGGGGAGCGGAGGCTGTGTTGACGTCGACGCCAACCGCATTCACGCAGTCTTCCACAACCGCGTCGAGCGAGCGGGCGAGTGCAGCCTGATCGACATCATGCTGGTACTGGCCGACGCCAATCGCTTTCGGTTCGATTTTGACCAGTTCGGCCAGCGGGTCCTGAAGGCGCCGTGCAATGGAAATTGCCCCACGCAAGCTGACATCCAGATTCGGAAACTCGTCAGCAGCTAGCTGTGAGGCCGAATAGACGGAGGCGCCAGCTTCCGACACCATGATGCTGGCCAGTTTCAGCTCCGGTGCTGCCTTACCCAACTCAGCAACCAGAGCGTCCGTTTCCCGGCCGGCTGTGCCATTGCCAACGCCGACAAGATCCACGCCGTGCTTGGCGGCAAGTCGCGTTATGATGGTCAGTGCGCCCGCGCGATCATTGCGCGGCGCATGAGGATAAATGGTGGCGGTATCGAGCAATTTGCCAGTCGCATCGACTACGGCAATCTTGCACCCGGTTCGGATGCCGGGATCAATGCCCATGACCGTTTTCTTTCCGGCCGGCGCGGCGAGAAGCAAATCCTTGAGATTGTTGGAGAATACTTGGATCGCTTCTGCCTCGGCACGCTCCTTCAAACGGGCCAGCGAGTCAGAGGCACCGGATTTGGCAAGCTTGGTCGACCAAGCCTTTTCGGCGGTTTCCCGCATCCAGCGATCACCGATGCTACCCGATGCGTTAATGCCAAATTCCTGACAGATTCGAGCGATTGCCTGACGCGGCGTATCAGCCTTGCGTGTCTGGATTCCGACCCCGACTTTCAGTACGCCTTCTTTCTCTCCGCGCAACATTGCGAGAGCGCGGTGGGACGGCATTTTCTCGAGCGGTTCAGCGAAGTCCGCATAATCCCGAAATTTGTCAGCCTGTTTGCCTTTGACCAGCCGTGAACTCAATTCACCCGCCTCCCAGACCTTTTCCCGGACGTGGCGGACGATGGATGGAGTTTCGACCATTCGTTCGATCAGAATGTCTCGGGCACCTTCGAGAGCTGCCGATACCGTTTCCACATCCTTGGTACTATCAACATAGGCAACAGCCAGTTTTTCAGGATCGCCTGCACATTTCAGGAGTGTTTCGGCCAAAGGCTCGAGCCCCTGTTCACGTGCAATTGTCGCCCGCGTTCGACGTCTCGGCTTGTATGGTCGGTACAGGTCTTCCAACTCAACCTTGGTTTCAGCATTCCAGATCGCACGCTCAAGCGGGCGCGTGAGTTTTTGCTGCTCACCAATGGACGACAGGATTGTTTCACGCCTTGCTTGTAGCTCTGTCAGATAGGTGTAGCGCTCTGCCAATTGCCGCAATTGAGTGTCGTCCAGGCCGCCCGTACGTTCCTTCCGATAGCGTGCGATGAAAGGTATGGTCGCGCCCTCTTCAATGAGCCCAATCGTCGCCGCAACCTGCGCTTCGCGAACGCTGAGATCGTGGGCAATTATTTGAGCGATGGAAAAGGAAGCGGCGGATTCAGACAGCTTGACTGCAGGCATGAACACTTGGGCCTTCGTAATTAAGACAGTTCCAGAAAAAGAGGTGGTAAGCCGAAGCGATACCGCTGCCTTGCATCTTGGAGATCAAGGTTAACCAAATGTTGCGAAGAGCGGAATGGGATGTCATTCGCGCCATCTTTCGCAGCGCTCAAGTCTTGCTCTAAAATTTGCCAAACCCGGCCTTGTTCAGGCCGGGTTCGTATGGGGGGGCAAGTTCCGCGACGATGGTCGCCATAAGTGCCGTAAATCTCAGGATATCCGGCTTGACGTCATATGAGGCCAGCCATCGCCGCGACAATTTCGGGATGGACAATGTCACCATGGGCTACATTGATGCCGGCATGCAGATGTGGATCGGTCTTCACGGCTTGTTCGGTGCCCAAATCGGCCAGCGCCATCGCATAGGGCAGGGTGGCGTTTGACAGGGCGATTGTGGATGTTCGGGCAACTGCTGCTGGCATATTGGTAACGCAATAGTGGCAGACACCATCAACATTGTAGACGGGTTCGTCATGTGTGGTCGGACGGCTGGTTTCGAAACAGCCGCCTTGATCAATGGCGATATCCACAACCACTGATCCGGGCTTCATCATCGAGATTTGTTCGGCTGAAACGACCTTTGGCGCAGCCGACCCGGGAAGCAGGACAGCCCCGACCACCAAATCAGCGGTCAGAAGTGAAGCTTCGATCGCAGCCGATGTGGAGTAAAGACAGCGGGCGCGACCCGCGAAGAATGCGTCCAGTTCCCGAAGACGATCAAGTGAGCGATCGAGGATGGTGACATTTGCTCCCAGCCCGACGGCCATTTCCGCCGCATTCCGTCCTGCGACGCCACCTCCGATGACGAGTACCTTGCCTGGAGCGACGCCGGTAACGCCACCCAATAGTGTTCCCGAGCCACCTTGAGCTATTTCAAGATACTTGGCGCCAGCCTGAACTGACAAGCGTCCGGCCACTTCACTCATTGGGGTAAGCAAAGGCAAGCGTCCAAACCGGTCGGTTACTGTTTCATAGGCAATGCAGGTAGCGCCCGACTTCAAAAGTCCGCGGGTCTGTTCAGGGTCTGGTGCCAGATGAAGATAGGTGAACAGCGTGTGTCGTGGTTGCAGGCGCGCGATCTCAACTGGTTGAGGTTCTTTCACCTTGATGATCATATCGGAAGAGTCGAACAATTCGTCCGCGTTCGTGGAAATTGTGCAGCCTGCCGATTCATACAGTTCGTCAGAAAATCCAACCATTTCGCCCGCGCCGGTTTCGACGAATACAGAGTGACCCGACCGTACGAGTTCCTGGGCGCCTTGTGGCGTCAGGCCCACGCGATATTCACGGTTCTTGAGTTCTTTTGGGGTGCCAATACGCAAGTCAACAATCCTTTGAAATGTGGGTCCGATATATGAAGGAGGGTCTAGAAGTTCGCGACCAGATTTACGCGAAGTCGCTGTTGCCAGTCGTCGGTGGCGAACGGGATGAGGATTTCATCCTTGAGCCGATACGCATACAGGCTCGTATTCATCTGGAGGTGCTCGCTGAGTGCGTAGGAGAACGAGTATGTGTGCTGAAGATAGTTGCTGGCATATGGTATGTTATCTTGCGCAAAGGCCGCGAATACCGAGTCGGCTTCTGCGACATGATAGCCATATCCGAAACTATAGGTTCCTGGCGCGCTCGCCTGTCCAAGCGATGCGGAGACTGAATAGCCTGTATCATAATCGTCCGCACCGAGATTTCGAACATATTCAGCCTTGATTTCCAGTGGCCAGCGATCTCCAAAGCCGGAAAAGGACGCTTCCGTCATGATATTGAGAAGATCAAAATCGGACAGATAAGCGCCTGAACCATCAAGCAAGTTGGTGCGTGTATCACCGGAGTCTGCTGTGCCAACCGCCTCGATTTCATAGTCGTAGTATCCGGCAGCAAATCCGAACTCCCACGCTTCGCTGGCTTTTTGATCGAGGGTGAGCTGAAATCCGGATGCTGTGCTGTCTTGGGCGGCGGTCGAACGCTCAATCGGGAAAAACAGCGCGCTACCCCCGATACGAGTCGAACCATTGTCGAGAGCCGCGTAGCGGGCTGCCAAGCCTTGCGGGTTCACATCGCCATCCCAGACGAGATCCGTGCGCCGGAATGGGTTCGCAAATTTTCCGCCCAGCACGGACAATTTGCCGAACGTCTTGATGCCGTAAACTTGGTCCAGGCTTACCTGAAGATCGTCATTGAAGTTGGAGAGCGAAACGTCGGCTGAATTTGGATCGTCAGGATCTCCAGTGACGAGCCTGGCACCAAGTTCGAGAGTAGGTGACGCGGCATATGTGGCCGCGATACGCCCACGCACGACGCCGCGCGCATCATCGCGTTCGTCGCCATCAGACGAGTTATGCTCATATCTGAGGCGCATATCGCCACTTATGTTGAGATTCCCAGTCGGGGCGGCAGGACGCGTATCTGCGACCGTGGCTTCTGCCACGTCAACGGGGGACGTGTCCCGGTCGCTTGTTGCAAGCTTGGCTGGCACATTTGTCGCGTCTTTCAGCATCCGCTCAAGGCGCGCCAGTCGTTCGTCCTGTAAGCGTAGTTTTTCCTGCAGCTCGGCGATGAGAGCTGCTGGATTATCCGTTGCGGCGTCCTGGGCCAGTGCGGCCATTGGCACCGTCGCAGAAGCGATAGCTATGATAGCGCTGGCTTTCAGGAGGTGAAATTTTGTCGAAACCGTATTCGGGTAGAACATCAGATTCCCCCCATCGCGATATACTTCACATTCAGATAGTCATCGAGGCCGTAGCGAGACCCCTCGCGCCCGATGCCGGATTCCTTGACGCCTCCGAAAGGTGTTGCCTCTCCTGAGATCGCAATATCGTTCAATCCAACCATGCCGACTTCCAATTGCTCAGCGACACGCCAGGCGCGCGAAAGCTTTCGGGTCCAGAAATATGCGGCGAGCCCATAAGGCGTATCATTGGCCAATGCGATGGCGTCTTCGTCGTTTTCGAAAACGAGAACCGGCGCAACTGGGCCAAAAATCTCAGTGTGTGCGATGTCCATATCCGTTGTGACATCGCACAGGATGGTAGGCGGCATGAAATTTCCGACGTCTGAGGAGTGACGAGACGCGGACACTGTCGCGCCCTTTTCGACAGCGTCTGCTATCAGAGCCTGAACCTTGTTCTTAGCGGCGGTGTTGATCATTGGCCCCATGTCAGAAGATGGATCGAGTCCGTCCCCAACATTCATGGCCTCTGCCGCTGCCACGAATTTATCAAGAAATGCGTCCTTGATGGACGTATGTAGTAAAATGCGATTGGCGCAGATGCATGTTTGTCCAGCATTGCGAAACTTTGCGACCAGCGCGCCTGCAACGGCTGCATCGATGTCTGCATCATCGAACACGAGGAGGGGCGCGTTCCCACCCAGTTCGAGTGACATGCGTTTTACGCTGTCGGCGCTTTGCTGCATCAGTAGTTTTCCAACGCGCGTAGATCCGGTGAAGGAGATCTTGCGAACGAGTGGATGGCTGGTCAGTGTCTGGGCAACGGGCGCTGGATCTTTCGAAGTGATGACCTGGAAAACGCCGGCTGGGAAACCGGCATCCTCTGCCAGGCATTCCAGTGCCAGCGCTGACAAGGGCGTTTCATCGGATGGCTTCAGGATGATCACGCACCCGGCGGCCAGTGCAGGCGCAGCCTTGCGGGTTATCATGCCGCTCGGAAAGTTCCAGGGCGTAATGGCGCCGACAATTCCCACGGGCTGCTTGATGACGAGCTGTCGCCGGGAGGACGCGCTGGTCGGTATCACATCACCGTAAGCGCGTTTGGCCTCTTCAGCGAACCATTCAATATAGCTGGCATTAAACGTCACTTCCCGGCGGGCTTCTGCCAAAGGCTTGCCCTGTTCGAGTGTCAGTATTTCGCCAAGTTCTTTTTCTGATGCGAGAATAAGGTCATGCCACCGCCGTAGTATCGCTCCGCGTTCTCCCGCCGTCAGCCCGGCCCATGCAACCTGTGCATCATTTGCCAGCGCAATCGCTTTTTCCGTTTCCGGCGCGCCAAGATCCGGCACTTTTGCCACAATGGATCCGTCTGCGGGATTGGTCACGGTAAATGATTTTTCCACAGACGATGCGGCTATGCGCTCCTTCAACCGGTGCAGCAGAGCATTCGACGTCGCTACGGAGTCCGCAGTCGAGACTTGCATGACGGACATGTCATGCGACTCCCAAGCAGGCAGCCGTTTCCGAAAGGCCGGCAGACGCGATGTCGATCAGTTCGTCTATTTCCGCATGCGTGATAGTAAGCGGAGGGCAGATCACCATTGCCTGTCCGACGGCACGCATGATCAGGCCTTTATCGAGGCATATGTCACGACAGATATTCGCCGCATTGTCTTCAGCCGTGAAGTGTTCGCATGCTTCCCGTGACTTGATGAGCTGAAGACCGGCAATCAGGCCAGCTCCGCGTACTTCACCAATGATTGCATGTTCATTAAATAGCTGCTGGAGCCGTGCGTGCAGATAGGGGCCGACATCATTCTTTACGCGATCCACCAAGCCTTCGCGTTCGATAATGTTGATATTGGCATTCGCAACCGCGCAAGCGACGGGGTGCCCGGAATAGGTGTAGCCATGAGAGATGGGACCACCTTCATTGATGGTCTCAAATATCTCATCGCTGAAAGCCACCGCAGAAATCGGCAGATAGCCGGATGACATGCCTTTGGCCATCGGCATGATGTCAGGCTGGACACCATAGTGCTGGCATCCAAACCATTCCCCCAGACGTCCAAAACCACAGATGACCTCGTCTGATACCAGAAGGATATCATGCTTGCGGCAGATCTTCTGAATCTCGGGCCAGTAATTGGGAGGTGGGTCGATGACGCCACCAGCGCCCTGAATTGGTTCGCCGATGAATGCGGCGATATTGTCTGCTCCAACTTCGAGAATTTTTTCTTCCAGTGCATGTGCTGCCCGGAGACCGAACTCCTCGGGGCTCATATTCCCTCCGTGAGCGTACCAGTGGGGTTCCATGATGTGCTCGAAGCCAGGAAGCATGGATGATCCCATATCATGCATGTGCTTCATGCCGCCGAGGCTGGTCGCGGCAAGCGTGCTGCCATGATATCCGAGATGACGGCCAATGAACTTGTGTTTCTTTGGCTTGCCGCGGACGTGCCAATAATGGCGTGCCATGCGGATTACGGTGTCATTCGCCTCGGATCCGGAATTGGCGAAAAAGAAATGGTTGAGGTTCCCCGGTGCGATCTCTGACAGTTTTTGCGCAAGTTCGATCTGGCTAGGCGTCGAGCTTTGAAAGAACGAATTGTAGAATGGCAATTGCTCCATCTGCGCGGTCGCAACATCAACCAGTTCCTGGCGACCATACCCGACATTCACACACCAAAGGCCAGCCATCCCATCTAGGATCTTGTTGTTGTCGCTGTCATAAACATAACAGCCGTCTGCGCTCGTTATGACGCGCACGCCACGTTCTGCGAGTGTTTTTGGATCGCAGAACGGGTGTATGTGGTGAGAGGCGTCCATGGCCTGCCACTGGGCTGTATTCCGATGCGCGATCGCCATTGTGCGTCCCTTTCAATTGTTTGAACCCATGTTGGGCTCAGGCGGCGGAAGGGAAAAGATGACTAAACCGATTGGAGTGGTGCGGTTTCAGCACCGATGGTGCATGACCAATGCGATGTGACTATTTTTGCCAAAGACTGCGCATGTGCCGCGCGATTTCCTGATCCTGAACGTTGCTGTGAGTTTCGAGGGCGTCGAAAACCCGCTTCTGATCCGCAAGCCGATGGGTCTGACTCAACTTTGTCACCACA
>NZ_DFME01000092.1:0-6598 GCF_002375605.1 Hyphomonas sp. UBA3601
TCATGGTCGCTGACGGGGAACAGCTTCAGAAGCAACCTTGGCCACAATGTAAAAGGCGCACGATCCATTCAGACCGCGCGCCTTTTTAATCTCGCTTGAAAGCGGCGGCCAAATGCTAACCGACGGTCGCGTCCGCAGGCTTGCGCGTGTCGAACTTTGACCACACGCCATCATCGCCGTGCCAGTCACCGCTGGTCGCACCTTTGGAATATTCGGTTGCACGCTGCTCAAAGAAGTTTGCGTGCTCTACCCCGTTCAGGATTTCCGTCAGCCATGGGATCGGGTGCTTGGTCACACCGAACACCGGCTCAAGCTTCAGCTGGCCGAGACGCCAGTCCGCGATGTAGCGAATGTACTGCTTGATATCGTCGGCGGTCATGCCTTCGACCGGACCCATTTCGAATGCGAGTTCGATAAATTTGTCTTCCAGCGTCACGACGGTGCGACAGCACTCGCGAATCCGCTCGCGCAGCGCGTCATTCATGACGCCGGTCTCAGCACAGAACGTGTGGAACAGCTTGATCATGCCTTCGCAGTGCAGCGACTCATCCCGTACAGACCAGGACACGATCTGGCCCATGCCCTTCATCTTGTTGAAGCGCGGGAAGTTCATCAGCATCGCGAAACTGGCGAACAGCTGAAGGCCTTCCGTGAAGCCGCCAAAGACCGCCATGGAAACAGCAATGTCTTCATTCGTTTCTGTGCCAAACTGGCCGAGATAGTCGTGCTTGGCGGCCATCTCCTCATATTCCATGAAGGCCGAGAATTCCGAGTCGGGCATGCCGATGGTTTCGAGCAGCAAAGCATACGCCGCAATATGGATCGTCTCCATATTGGAGAACGAGGCCAGCATCATCGACACTTCAGTCGGTTTGAACAGGGGCATGTAATGCTCCATATAGTTCGCACCGACTTCGACGTCAGACTGGGTGAAGAAGCGGAAGATCTGGGTCAGCAGATTGCGCTCGGAATCATTGAGCTTCACCGCCCAATCCTTGCAATCCTCGCCGAGGGGCACTTCTTCCGGCATCCAGTGTACCTGCTGCTGGACCTTCCAGAAGTCATACGCCCACGGGTAACGGAAGGGCTTGTACGCCCGGCTCGGGGTCAGCAGTCCGGGCACATTGGAATTTCCGTCAGCCATCAGGGCCTCCTACGTCATTTACTGCGTTTTCTGGGACAATCTACACCATATATAGTGCCTCATTGATGCCATTGCCGCAAGATGTTTGACTGCGGCAAACCGCACTTGTTCACAGGCTTGCCCACAGTTTTGGCATATTTCCCTCGTAGGGGTGGCGCCATGCGGTTTAGTGCAGAATGATCGGCACCAAACCGATACCCATGCGTTCCATTCCCGCCTTACGAGACAAGATATTCATGCGTTTCTTCAGTGCCATTCTTCTTGCCCTGATTTCGGCTTTCGCGTTTGCCCCACCAGCAAATGCTAAAGTGGTGAGGGATGTAATATATGCAGATGCGCCAGGTCTTGATCCCGGCGACGTACGGGCTGATGTCTACATTCCTGATGATGCGGACAATGCGCCGGTGATTCTCATGATGCATGGCGGCGCTTGGACCTTTGGCAACAAGCTGAGCGCATTGGGCATGTTTCAGGCGCGTTATTTCAACGATCAGGGCTTTGTCTTCATTGCCGTAAATTACCGCCTGTCGCCCGCACATCCCTTCCCCGCCCAACAGCAGGATACGGCCGCCGCGATCGCATACTTCCATGAGCACGCAACAGAGTTCGGGGGCGACCCGAACAGTATCTTCCTGATGGGTCACTCTGCCGGGGCTCATATGGCAGCGCTCACTGCGATCGATCCGGACTATCTGGACGCATTTGATCTGACGCCAGGCGTGATCAAAGGCGTCGTCGCCATGGATAGCGCCGCCTACAATATGGCTCGCACCGGCAGTGATGGCGATATCCCCGAATTCTACCACTCCACCTTTACCAGCGATGACCCAGACGTCTGGACGGCTGCCTCCCCGACCCTACTGGTAGAAGAAACAACCGACATCCCACCTTTCCTCCTGCTCTATGTGAACCGAGCTGTCGCGCCGAGCCGCGCCAAGGAATTGGCGGAAGCGCTGAACAGCGCCGGACACAAGGCCGAAGCGCGCCTCGTCAAGAACCGCGATCACAAGAGCCTGAATGATCGTCTGGGCGCCAAAGGTGACAAGGTCGCGCCGATGATCGCTGACTTTTTCCGTGACCAGTTGGAAGACTGACGCCGCCTAAGGCTCCACGACGTTGAACCAGAAGTCCGGAGTCTCCAGCGCCGAGAACCAGGCGAGCAGTGCGGTGGGGTCACCCTCGATTGACGCCTCCCCGGCAGCGGCGATCTCGCGAAAGCTGCGGGTTTGCAGAATCAGGTCATTGAAGGCATCGCGCGACAGGGTAAGCGTTGCCACGGCATCATCGGACTGGACACCGGGGCGTGGGAAGGCCGTGGCATTCCCTACATCAATGACGAATTCCTCCTCGATGTCCGTAAACTGGAAGTTCAGTTCGAACGGCTCCCTGCTGAGCTTTTCGGGCGCATAGCGAACGGCTAGCGCATTGAATAGTTCAATCGTGGGCACCCCCTCGACGAACTCACGGCTTCGGGTGCGCACCGCTCCGGCATCGGCAAGGCCGTTACGAAGCTCCTGCGCTCCCGTTAGATAGAAATCGCGCCACGCGCCGCTTTCTGCCTGAAAGCCCATCTGCTCATAGCTCGCAGCCAGCCAGTCTCGCGCAACCTGATTCTGAGGATTGGCAAAGACCGCATAGTTCAAAACTTCGGCAGCCCAACGATAGTCGCCTTCCTCGAAGGCTTCCTGCCCAATGACGATGGCCGCCTCTTCGCCGCCAACGGCCTTGATGAACCGACTGGCCTTCGCTTCCAGTGGATGTGCATTGAACGTCGCCGGCACACCATCCCACCACCCGAAATACCCTTGATAGACGGCTTTCGCATTATGGTTCAGCGTGCCGTAGTAACCACGCGTATCGAAATTCTCTGATTGCACCGCAGGTTCAGCGAGTTCTTCGGCAATTTCGAACTGGGTTTCACCGCGATTGGCTCGGCGAACAGTCTGGTCATGCGTATACCGATAAATATCGCGCTGACCCCGCAGGAAGGTCTCGACATTCTCCTGCCCGAATGTCGGCCAATGGTGCGATGCGAAAACGACGTCCGACCGTCCTCCATATTCAGTCAAAACATAGTCGATCACTCGGCTCCATTCGAGCAGGTCGCGAACCTTTGCGCCTCGCAAGGTGAGTGCATTGTGGAACGTTGCTGTCGCGACTTCGGCCGTGCAGAGCGCGTTGAAGTCCGGTAGATAGAACATGAATTCCGCAGGCGCTTCGGTACCCGCCGCATCGACGAACTCAAACGTAACTCCGTCTACCACGCGAACGGTTCCACGGCCTGGTACCTCTTCTGTCGGCGCGATCAGACCGATCGTGCCTTGGGAAAGCGCTGGCCCCAGCCCCACGCCTACCTGCCCGGTCGGGCCGCTGGGTAACGTATTGCCAAACATCAGCACAGCTCGTCGGCTCATATAGTTCCCGGCCAGCAAATTCTCGGCGACGGCGGATTCCGTAAAGCCAACTGGTGCGAGCACGGGTACACCGCGCGCTTCGATGTCGGCTTCGTCGATCACACCGCGCACACCGCCGAAATGGTCACCATGGGAATGGGTATAGATCACGCCCGTGACGGGGCGATTCCCCAGCGTGTCATTGACCAGTCCCAAAGCAGCCGCAGCTGTCTCCTGACTGAGCAGCGGGTCTACAATGATCCAGCCAGTATCGCCCCGGATGACCGACATGACCGCGAGGTCATACCCTCGAACCTGATAGATCCCATCCATGACTTCAAACAGGCCATGTTCGGAGTTCAGACGCTCCTGCCTCCAAAGCGATGGATTCACTGTGTCGGGGCTGTCCCCGTCAATGAAGTCCCGACGGCTGACCTGCCAAACGACATTACCATCGACGTCGGTGATCGTGTCCTGTTTCAGCTGCGCCAGCAGACCGCGCGTTGCGTCAACAAAATCGGAAGTGTCTTCCAGAGGCAGGCGGTCAGCCACAGCCGCATTTGCTGCGCGGGTCGTATCCGTCGCCTCGCCCTTCGGCGGAGCCTTGGCCATGGATTCAGGAATATTCGTCTGTGTGCCCGGAGAACAGGCCACCAGCAGGATGGCTGCAGCCACACCAAATAGAACTCGCATATCTTCCTCCCATAGCGACGCGTTCACGCACCGTTTTCTCGCACTGTGCGACGAGGCCAAAAGGCACGCAAGACAGCCGCGAGGGAAACAGGAATTTAGCGGGAGATACTGATCGACAAGGCGCCAAACCGTTGCGGGCCGTCTTGGCGGACAAACTCTTCAGTTCGGTTCACGAAAGTGAAGGCCACTTGCACGCTGCGGTAATGGACCGCCACGCCCGCCTGAATATCGCCCACTACCGTCCGACGATCTTCAACGCGTGGCCCATCCCGCCACAAATTCCCGTCCAGAAACATGTCACGGGCCACGGCCCGCCCGTCCACGCCCACGAAGAAATAGCCACCAAGCGGATCTTCCGGCGTTCCGGGCACGAACTCTCCTGCCCCTGAGAGGGCTGGACGGATGCGCGGGGGACCGAAGCTCGAATTCAGGTCCCATCCGATTCGCGCCGTCAGGCCTGCAGATCCATATGTGCGCACATTGCCGAGCGCGACTCCGACGTGCGCTCCAAAATCAGTCTCCAGCCCGAGTGGCAAGTTTGGGCCGTCAAACATCTGCATTCGCTGGGCAATGACTTCGACTCCCGGCTCATCCTTCAGCTGGTGATCCCACCCTTTCGCAGTCGCAACTCCAATGATCTCGTGCCACGTGTTTTGCACAAATTCGCCGGCCGCCGATGGTCCGACGACACCAAGATTGACCTGCAGAGTGTCCTGAGTGTTTTCGCTGCTGGCAGCCACGGTCGATGACAGGGCGAGCCACGCTGCATACGGCCGGTCGGTCGGGTCGGGTGTAAACGTCTGAATGTCTTCGGGAGTGAATATGGCATGTGAAATGGCAAAGCCTTGCCGGAGTTCGGTACGATCCAGATCAATCCACGGCAGACGATCGGCGACCCATTCGAGACCAGGATGAACATTGTCTGCGCCGGACACGCGCTCTATGCGAAGTCCGTTGGAATAATTGCGATCCGTGCCACCGCCGAAGAAATCATTCTCCGTCGAGAAAGACACAACCGCAGGTTTGCGCGGAACAGTCGGTTCACCCTCCTGCGCGTACGTCGACGGAGCATACAGAAAAGCTGCGACCAGGGCCGCAGCTTGGATGAGAGGGAATCGAGCCTGCATGGGCGTCGATTAGCAGCTAACGACGCATCGTGAAACTAACACCTGCGAAATCTTCAGTCTCGCTGATGCTGACATTCCGGTCTGAATACTTCACTTCACGGCGAATATAACTGAGCGACAGTTCGCCCCCGCCGCGCTGCACGGATACACCTGCTTGAAGATCACCGACGGTGACCTGGTCCGTGAGCGACATGTCGCCCAGGCTTGGGCGGAACCCGTTGGCATCGGCATCCCATACAAGCGCCTCCCCGTCAGCACCCGCGAAGACGTACCAGCCCTGAGGCTGTCCGTTGCGGTCAAGCAGGTCGAAATCCTGACCAATTCGAACTTCACCGCCAACCCGGCGCGTAAGGACTTCGCCCTCTTCCCGGACCGCAATACGTGGCGCAAGGCCGACATCAAAACTGAGGCCAGTCACCTCCTTCGGCGCGGAAATAGCTATCTCGGCGGCGATATTCTTTTCCAGCTGGCCCGGACGCGAGAGTGCAGCCCGGCTGCGCTCGGCGGCCACTGCGACGAGCGTCTCACTGGTCCCCCAGTCGACGCGCGTATTGTTTGGGACTCCAAACTCGGCATTGGGGTGAGAGCGGTAGTCAATGGGCTGGTCGGCGATCATCTGCGCCGCGACTGTATTCGTCGCTTCAAGCGGTACGCCACTAAACCGGGCCGAGGGTGCGCTAAATACGTGGACGGAAGCTGCATTGGGGACGGA
The DNA here is from genome assembly GCF_002375605.1 of Hyphomonas sp. UBA3601. Taxonomy (NCBI): domain Bacteria; kingdom Pseudomonadati; phylum Pseudomonadota; class Alphaproteobacteria; order Hyphomonadales; family Hyphomonadaceae; genus Hyphomonas; species Hyphomonas sp. UBA3601. The sequence goes on from NZ_DFME01000092.1 coordinate 6,070, forward strand.
GTTGGGCGCATAATTGGCTGGCGCGGCCATCTGCATACCAAGTGTTGGAGGCGCAACAGGTTCGGAGCGTACTTGCTCATGTGGAGACGTCGATACGCATCCCTGGCACGCCATCGTGATGACTGCGGAAGAAATTGCAAATGCCATCTGCCTTATACCTCTCATGCCTTCATCCCTGAGCACTCGTCTATTCAAGGATTAGACCGTTTGACGATTAACTTAACATAAAGAACTCGTCCGTCTCAAACGCCAATGGGCCGAATTCCATTAATTCTTCTCGTCATAACTCGCCTGTGTAGTGTTTGTTCCAGAACCCGGTAAAATTGTGTTTTTTCGGTGTCATTTGACTGATTTTCGGGTCATCGGCGCCGTTAACCAGCTGTAAAATTTCATGAAATTGTTCGGCTTATTCGATCACAAATGCCTCAATCTCTGCCTTCAGCCAGTTCCATGCAAAAAAGGCCGGGGCCCCACGAGGCACCGGCCTTTTGTTATATGCCTATTTCCAGTCGCAGCCTTATTGGCAGGC
>NZ_DFME01000092.1:6799-21398 GCF_002375605.1 Hyphomonas sp. UBA3601
GACCCGGCAAATGCCGCGCGCTGTACCGATTTGGAGCGGCAATAATAAAGCGATTTGAGCCCGCGCTCCCACGCTGTCCAGTGCAGCATGTGAAGGTCCCATTTGGCGATGTCGCCCGGAAGGAACAGGTTCAGGGACTGCGACTGGCAGATATAAGGCGTGCGGTCGGCCGCCAGTTCGATGATCCAGCGCTGGTCGATTTCGAACGCCGTCTTGAACACAGATTTCTCGTGTTCGTCCAGGCATTCGAGATGCTGGATGGAGCCTTCATGCTCGAGAATTGAGGTCCAGACCTCGTCCGTGTCCATATCCTTGCTGGCCAGAAGACGCTGGAGCTGTTGGTTCTTCACGGTGAAGGAACCTGACAGCGTCTTGTGGGTGTAGACGTTTGCCGGGATTGGCTCAATGCCAGCCGACGTTCCACCACAGATGATCGAGATCGATGCTGTTGGGGCCACGGCCATCTTGTGGCTGAAACGGGCCATCATGCCGACGTCACGGGCATCCTCACAAGGCCCCCGTTCTTTGGCGAGCTTGACAGAAGCCGCATCGGCACCCTGCCGGATGTGCTTGAACATCTTCTCGTTCCAGACTTTCGCCATGGCGCTTTCCAGCGGCACATTCATTGTCTGCAGGAAGGAGTGGAAACCCATCAGGCCGAGACCGACCGAACGCTCACGCTTCGCGGAGTAGACAGCGCGGGCCATTTCCGGCGGCGCGCGCTCGATGAAGTCTTCAAGCACATTGTCGAGGAAGCGGAAGATGTCTTCGATGAAGGTCTCATCCTTGGACCATTCGAGATACTTCTCGGCATTGACCGAAGACAGGCAGCACACAGCGGTGCGGTCCTGGCCTGCATGGTCGACACCGGTTGGCAAGGTAATTTCGGAGCAGAGATTGGACTGTGTGACCTTCAGGCCAAGCTTGCGCTGGTGAGCAGGCATGGCGTTGTTCACGGTGTCGGTGAACAACAGGTATGGCTCACCAGTCTGCATGCGCAGCTCAAGAATTTTCTGCCACAATTTACGAGCATTGATCGTCCGGATAACTTCCTTCGACTTCGGACTGATCAGGCCGTAATCCTCGTCATTTTTCACCGCTTCCATGAAGTCGTCGGTGATGTTGATACCGTGATGCAGATTCAGGGATTTCCGGTTGAAGTCGCCGGACGCCTTGCGGATTTCGAGAAACTCTTCGATTTCCGGGTGGTGGACATCAATGTAACACGCGGCCGAGCCACGGCGCAGCGAACCTTGGCTGATCGCCAGCGTCAACGAATCCATGACACGAATGAACGGGATGATTCCGGAGGTCTGACCGTTCTGACCAACCTTCTCGCCAATCGAGCGGACATTGCCCCAATAGGTTCCGATGCCGCCGCCATTTGATGCGAGCCAGACATTCTCGGTCCAGGTCTCAACGATATCGTCTAGCGAGTCGCCAACCTGGTTCAGGAAGCAGGAAATGGGGAGGCCGCGTGCCGCGCCACCGTTCGAAAGAACAGGCGTCGCAGGCATGAACCAGAGCTTGGACATATAATCGTACAGGCGCTGAGCGTGCTCGGTGTCGTCGGCGAAGGCCAGCGAAACGCGGGCGAACATGTCCTGATAGGACTCACCGGGCAGCAAATAGCGATCCTGGAGCGTCTTCTTGCCGAATTCGGTCAGAAGGGAATCACGCGACGGATCCATCACAATCGGGCTGCCTTCAACAACGCGCAGCAGGCCTTCCACTCCAGCCTTGGGCTTACCCTTGCGGAGCGCAGATTTAGACACAGTTTTTGCCTCGGTTGCAGACATAAGAGCAGCCCTTCAGAATCGATAGATACATATAGGTCCGGAAGCCCCTGAAAGCCAGATATTGCTCTCAACCCCGTTCCTGACACAAGATATAGTGTCTGAAGGTTAATATCGGGTCAACGGGCCTTGTCTCTAAAACGTCAAATTTGCCGTGGAATTCTGGTTAATCAATGATTAACACACCCATCGATGGCCCGCCAGTATTGGCCTTTCAGAGACTGCACAAATCTGCATCACAAATCTCTTTTCAGATTGGTCCGATTTTACCTCTTGGAAGATCAATCGACAGGGATTCAGTTAACGCAGAGTGACGATTCCTCAACCGATTGGTCCGACCTGTTGAGACAATCACTAACGTCCACCGTGCATTATGGTCTCATTGGTCCAATTCTGACCTGCAAGAGGATACTATGCTGAACTGGCTAAAGAATCAGACCCTGGAGAACTGGGCCAACGCGCCCATCGTGAATGACGGCGAAACGGTCATCGACGCCCCCGCCGCCGAGATCTTTGAACGACTGGACCTTGCCTCCCCAAGCAATGCCCTGCGCCAGCGCGGCTTTACCTTCGGTGCCGGCAACCCTGCCTACGACATTTTCGAGGCCAGCGACCCAGACCAGCCCGATGTCACGCTCGTCTTCGAAGTCACCGAATCCCGCCCGCGCAAACGCTATTGCTATCGCACGACTGCGCGGTCGACGGACAAGCACTGTGCGGTGACCGAATCATCTTGCGAGTTCACAATCGTCCCGCAAAAGGATGGTCGGCATCTGTTGCACCTTCAGGAGACCAGCACACTGACCCCGGGGCTCGACCGCAATCAATACATTCTGGAGCGCGCGAAGCTGAACTTCTCTGTGTTCCGGACATTGGCGCGCCTGAGGCTGCACCTCGAGCTGGGCACAGACCTGCGCAACATCAATTGATTGAATTTCATGGGTAAGGCGGAGACAGACGAGCGACCCGGGCGAAAAAACTCGTTGGGGCTGCTTCGTTCCCGACCTGACCCGATTGGCGAGCGACCCGTCCGCCGCCTGCCTCCTGCCGGTTATATGCGCCGAGCGGCCGCTCGGTGCAAGGGCCAGCGTCCACCCCGAAACACTTAACCCCTCCTCCAATACCGTGTTAGCCTTTCGGCACAGGGTTCTTGGAGGGATACTCAATGAAACTTCACCAAATTTGCGCCGCTGCAGGCCTGACGGCGGCTTTGGCCGTCACTTCGGCAATTGCTCAGGAAGAAACGGCTGAAGACAGCAAGCGCTTCACCGCAGAGCGCGTCTTCGACATCGAGTATGCGACCAACCCGCAGATCTCGCCAGACGGCAAGACCATTATCTATGTCCGCCACAGCATGGACCGGATGACCGACCGCGACACGGGTCATCTATGGATTATTGATATTGAGAGTGGTGCCCAGCGTCCCCTGCTCGGTGTGGGCGGCAGTGCAGGCGCGCCAAGCTGGTCGCCCGATGGCTCCCGCGTCCTCTACACGAGCACAGCGAGCGGAAAGCCCGAGTTGAAACTCGTCTATATGGACACCGGCTTGTCCTATTCGCTTGCACAGTTCACGGAGAGCCCATCAGGCGCCACTTGGTCTCCCGATGGCCGCAACATCGCCTTCTCCATGTTCGTACCAGGCGACAAGCCGGGCTTCGCGACGCCGCCGAAACAGCCCGAGGGCGCGAAATGGGCTGATCCGGTAAAGGTGATTGACGATCTGACCTTCCGGTTTGACGGTGCCGGCTATCTTGAAGATGGCGCGGACCAAGTCTTCGTACTGCCTGCAGAGGGCGGAACACCGCGGCAAGTCACGACAGGCGAAGCCGACATGGGCGGGCAAGCCTGGCTCGACAATGATACGCTGCTCGTCACGGGCAATCTCGCCGACGACCGCGACATGGACCCCATTGAGAGCGAGATATATTCGGTCGAACTGTCCAACCTCCAGATCACGCCCCTCACCTCACGCGACGGGCCGGACTTCGCCGCCACGCCCGCACCGGACGGACGCTCAATTGCCTTTCTCGGCTACGATGACGAGCTGAAATCCTACCAGCAGAACCACCTTTATGTGATGGGCCCGGATGGCTCGGGCGTTCGTGAGCTCCTGTCAGGCTTTCCCGGATCGCCTGGCCAGATCGAATGGGCACCGGATGGCAAAAGCCTCTTCATGCTGTTTGAGGACCATGGCGTCCTTACGCTGAACGAGCTGGATCTTCAGGGTCGCCTTACCCAGGTGGTCACGGGGATCGGCGGCACATCCATCGGCCGCCCCTATGCAGGTGGCAGTTTTTCGGTGGCAAAATCGGGTCGGCGCGAACAGATTGCTTATACAGCAGGATTTACAGATCGGCCCGCTGAAGTCGCCACGATCCGGTCGGATGGAAAGAATGGACGCATCCTGACGGAATTGAATTCCGATGTGCTGCCTTATCTCGACATGGCACCCATTGAAGAACTGAAAGTTGCGTCCAGCCATGACGGCCTCGAGATCGAGGCCTGGGTTGCCCTGCCCCCGAATTTCACGGCGGATGGCAGCTTCCCGCTTATCCTCGAAATCCATGGCGGACCGTTCTCCATGTACGGCCCCTTCTTCGCCAGCGAGATTCAGCGCTATGCTGCCGAGGGATATGTCACCGTCTATGTGAACCCACGCGGGTCGACCGGATACGGAGAAGAATTCGCCCAGGCCATCGACCAAGCCTATCCGGGTTATGACTATGATGACCTCATGAGCGTGGTCGACGAACTCGTCGCACGTAAATATGCGGATCCTGATCGTCTGTTTGTAACCGGTGGTTCTGGAGGCGGCATCCTGACGGCGTGGATCGTCACCAAGACGGACCGGTTTGCTGCGGCTGCCTCCATCAAACCGGTGATCAACTGGATGACGATGGCGCTTGCCGGCGACATCGCACAATTTGTCCGGCGTCACTGGATACGTGAAGATCCGTGGTCCAATCCGGACGCCTTCCTGAAGCTTTCTCCAATCTCGTATGTCGATCAAGTCGTCACGCCGACTCTGGTCATGGTTGGCGAAGAAGACTGGCGAACCCCGACCTGGGAAGCAGAGCAGTTCTACACCGCCCTCAAGATGAATGACGTAGACACCGCGCTCATCCGCGTGCCCGGGTCCTCGCACTATATTGCAGGTCGACCGAGCCGCCTGATTGCAAAAACCGACAATATCATGGGGTGGTTCGCCAAATATGATCCGGCCAAAATCGATGAGGATTCGGAGGGAAAATAGTCCCGAACCGGAATACCGTTCACGTTAAATCGTGAACGGTATTCTGGTGCTATAACCCCTTCAAATTGAGAGAAATTTGCGACTTCCCGCCCCGACCGACCGTGCGGGAAGTCCGATGGCACCCCTTTTGCATTGCCTCGCGTGTCTAACGGGACGAAAGCAGGTCAGGGGGCTTGGACATGCTGCACAGTATCAATTTGCTCAGGACATTGTCCTGCTACGCTATTGCGATCTTCCATATACGGGCGTTCGTGCATTCTCATTCGGACACTGTGCACCTGACCTTTTCTGCAGCGCCTGGATTTCACCTGTTCCTTGCGATCAGTGGCTTTATTCTGGTCTACATCACGCGCCCCGATGACACGCCCCTGAACTTTATGATGAAGCGCACCGTGCGAATTGTGCCCCTCTACTGGGCGGCAACAACATTGACCCTGCTCCTCGCCTTGGCGCGCCCGTGGCTCTTCCACGAGGCTGATACGTCCCTGTCCTCTATCGTGAGCAGCTATCTGTTCCTTCCACACTATGATCTTGGTGGCGATATCCAGCCGATCCTGTTCGTGGGCTGGACGCTTGGCTATATCATGCTGTTCTACTTGCTTTTCTCACTGTCGCTATTCGTGCCGGAGCGCGTGCAAGTTCCCGCTGCCATCCTCATGACCATTGGCGTGATTGCGGGAGCGCAGCTATTGCCCGCAGGTCCCTATCGCGAATTCTACGGAAACCCGATCCTCCTGGAATTCGCCATGGGCTGCATCATGGGGCTCGCTTTGCGACAGAAGGCCGTTCAGGAATTTGTGAAGCGCACGTCGATGTGGCCCATTGGCCTGATCGGCATCGCGGGCTTTGCCATCGCCATGAACACCACTTTGCCATCTTGGGGACGGATGGGTGTCTATGCTGTCTCCAGCGCGCTCGTCGTGTTTGCCTGCGCCGGACAAGATCTGTTCCGCAAACCGCTGAATAATGACTTCCTGTCGATGGGCGGCAAGATCAGCTATGGAATCTTCCTGATCCACCCCTTGCTGATGACAGCATTCGGGGTCACGCTGTTCCGCCTCACCAGCAATGACTGGGTCGCAACCATTCTCTTGTTCGCAACCGTGCTGCCGCTCACTTCGTTTCTTGCCTATCTCAGCTTCCGCTATTTCGAGACGCCGACAAATACATGGCTGCGCAAGGCGTTCCACCTGTCAAAGCTTCCGCCAAAATCGGTGCAGGGCAAGGCGGCGACCATGCGGCCGACTGTCGTATAGGATTGGCTCCTACTCGCTTGTCGCGGTCTCATCCCGACGACGAGTCTTGGCAACGCCGGTAATGATACCGAAGCCAATCAGCACGATGGCACCAGTGCCGATCCAGACCGGCGGCGCACCAAGCAGAAAGGCTGCATAGGCAAGCCCTGATACGAGGACCAGGAAACCGATCAGGTAAATTCCGAAAGACGACATTGCGCGCTCCAGTGCTTCTAAAACATCTGAAGACACAACGTGGCCATTGCAGACCGGTTCCCGGCCCGCATCAGCAATCTGACTTAGTCGCCCTTCTTGGCCGCGCGCTTGCGCTCATGCGGGTCAAGATAGACCTTGCGCAGCCGGATGTTCTCCGGTGTGACCTCAACCAGTTCGTCATCGGCGATATAAGCCAGCGACTTTTCCAGCGTCATCTGCAGTGGCGGCGTCAAACGCACAGCCTCATCAGTACCGGACGCGCGGACGTTGGACAGCTTCTTGCCCTTCAGCACGTTCACTTCGAGATCATTGTCGCGATTGTGCTCGCCAACAATCATCCCGCCATACACCTTGTTGCCCGGATGGATCATCATCGGACCTCGATCTTCCAGGTTCCAAAGCGCGAAGGCGACTGCTTCACCCTGCTCCATGGCGATCAGAACGCCCGTATGGCGCCCCTGGATCTTGCCCTTGTGCGGGGCGTATTCGTGGAAGACGCGGTTCATGATCGCGGTGCCGCGCGTGTCGGACAGCAACTCACCCTGATAACCGATCAGGCCGCGTGTCGGCGCATGGAAAATCATGCGCGTACGACCGACACCCGACGGGCGCATGTCCAGCATGTCGGCCTTGCGCTCGGACAGTTTCTGCACGACCACGCCGGAATGCTCGTCATCCACATCGATGACGACTTCCTCGATTGGCTCAAGCTTCTCGCCGTTCGGGCCTTCCTGCATCACGACTTGCGGACGTGAGACGCCCAGTTCAAAGCCTTCGCGGCGCATCGTTTCGATCAAGACGGCCAGTTGGAGCTCGCCGCGCCCGGAGACGGTGAACGCCTCGGCGTCGGTCGCACGCTCGACCTTGAGGGCGACATTGCCTTCGGCCTCTTTCAGCAGGCGGTCCCAGATCATCCGGCTGGTGACTTTCGTACCTTCGGTACCGGCCAGCGGAGAATCATTGACGCGGAATGTCATGGAGATGGTTGGCGGATCGATCGGTTGCGCTTCGATCGGCTCGCTGACGGAAGGATCACAGAATGTGTCGGCTACGTTTGCCTTCGTCGTACCCGCAAGGGACACAATATCGCCAGCCTGGGCTTCGTCGACCGGCACGCGGTCCAGGCCGCGGAACGCCAGCACTTTGGAGACGCGGGTCTGCTCGACCAGTTCGCCGTCACGGTTCAGCACCTTGATGGACTGGTTCGGTTTGATCGTGCCGGACGAGACGCGGCCCGTCAGGATGCGGCCGAGAAACGGATCGGAAGAAATCGTTGTGGCGAGGAAGCGGAACGGTCCCTCTTCCACTTTTGGTACGGGCACATGATCAACAACCATCTGGAACAGGGAATCCATGTTTTCGGTCTGGTTCTCATATTCGGTATTCATCCAGCCCTGCTTGGCCGAGCCGTAGAGGATCGGAAAGTCGAGCTGGTCGTCTGAGGCGTCGAGATTGGCAAAGAGGTCAAACACTTCGTTGATCACTTCATCGGGCCGACGCTCAGGCTTGTCGATCTTGTTCACGGCCACAATCGGGCGAAGGCCGACTTTCAGGGCCTTGGAAACGACGAATTTGGTCTGTGGCATTGGGCCCTCAGCCGCATCGACCAGCACGATGGCGCCATCCACCATCTGAAGGATACGCTCCACTTCACCACCGAAATCGGCGTGTCCGGGCGTATCGACGATGTTGATGCGATAGTCTTTCCATTCCACCGACGTCGTCTTGGCGAGAATGGTAATGCCCCGCTCTTTCTCCAGATCGTTGGAATCCATCATCCGTTCGGCGGTCTTTTCGTTCTCGCGGAACGTGCCGGATTGTTTCAGCAATTCATCGACGAGCGTGGTCTTGCCGTGGTCAACGTGGGCAATGATCGCGATGTTGCGCATTTTCTCGATAGGCGTGGACATGGAGGGTATGCTTTCGGGAGGGAGGCTGATTTGCCGCGCACATACACGTGCCCGCCGCGATTGGCTATGCTTTGTTGTCAGGCAGGCCCCTGCCGCGGCGAACCTCATTTACAAACCCGCCTTCAGGCGGCAAGTCAGCCGGGCAAAGTGAGGATCGCCACATGACCAATTCCAATGACATGCCGCTTGCTGCCAAGCCGATTGATCGTGCCGCGCATCACCGCAAGGACGATGCCTGGCTGGATGCAGCTTTTGCGCGCGACGATGTGCTGGTCCTGATGCTGCGCAATGGCGATCCATTCGCTGCGACAGATGGCGGCCTTGTCTGGATGGGGCCGGAAATCGAGAAAGTCTCGCCGGGTTCTCCCCGCATTTTCCTCGGTCAGGATACGAGCGGCGCACCCGTCTTCGCGGTCAATCTGCCGCCCAAATTTGATCTTGAAACCTCTCTCATCGCAGGCGTCGGCGAGTTCATTGAGTTTCGCGCGGCGGCCGGGCGCATGAGCGCGCTGGAGGCCAATTGCACCTCGACCGCACGCAGCATCTTCCTTTGGCACGCCTCGCATGGCTTCTGCGCAAAGTGCGGCGCAGGTACCGCGATTGTCGAAGCGGGCTGGAAACGCGAATGCCCCGCGTGCGGCACCGAGCATTTTCCGCGCACGGACCCCGTGGCCATCATGCTCGCGGTCAAGGGCGACAAATGCCTTGTTGGCCGACAAGCAAATTGGCCTGCCGGATTTGTCTCCTCCCTCGCAGGCTTCTGCGAGCCAGGCGAAACAATCGAGCAAGCCGCCGCACGCGAACTGGAAGAGGAAGCCGGCATTGTCTGCGACCCCGCCAGCGCCGAATACATCGCTTGTCAGCCCTGGCCCTTCCCGTCTTCGCTGATGGTCGGCCTGATCCTGGAAGCTCAGACAGACGAAATCACGGTCGACACCGACGAGTTGGAATCGGCTGAGTGGCTTACGCGCGACGATGTCAAACGCATGCTGGCTGGCACGCACGACCGCTTCTTCTGCCCCCCGCCCATGGCCATCGCGCACCATCTGTTGAAAGTGTGGGCCGAACGGGGCTGATCGGGCGGTCTGACCTCAGACTATCCCTTTGCGGAGTTACGCAAAAATGGAGTTGATTTTGCTCGAATCATTCTAGGCTGAATGTTGCCATTTACAGGAGACCCGACATGGCAACAGCAACTCTGAAAAAGCCGGCCAAGAAGGCCGCCACCAAAAAGCCCGCGGCCAAGAAAACCGTGGCAAAAACGGCCTCAAAGCCAGCCAAGAAAGTAGCGGCGAAACCCGCTGCGAAAAAAGCTGCGGCAAAGCCGGCAGCCAAGAAGGCTGCCGCTCCGAAAGCGGCCGCATCGGCGAAGAAGCCTGCAGCAAAGGCCACCAAGCCCGCTGCAAAGAAACCTGCTGCAAAGAAGCCGGCCGCAAAGAAGAAGTAAGCTTGCGGACATGCTTGTCGGAAACGGGCGGGCCTCCCGCCCGTTTTTTTGTGCCGATATTGGGGGCCGGACCGAAAACCCCCACGCCCATAGGACGCGGGGGACTCTGACAGGTCAGTGGCAAACGGCATCGAGTGCCCTCTGGCCCGTTCAGACCGGACTGATCTTCGCGGATGGGGTACCCGCTTGATCCTCTGCCAATCATACCCGCCCATTGTGGCGATTCTTTTTGCCCGCCGTTTACGCGGGGAATTTTTCGACTTGTGCAGCACCGGAACGCCTGGCCGGACGAAACAGTTGATTCAACACGCTTTTGCAGGACGCACCGGAGAAAGATGCACTCCAATTTTCTGAAAACGCCCTTTAACCAATTGGGCCGCTTGCCCTAGTCATTAATGCTGGCCCAGGCTGTATCCGCGCGATCGATGAATGCTGGAACGTCCGAATCCCACTTCTTCTGGATGCTCTTGTTGTAATTGAGATAGAGCTTTCCATCGACGATCTTCCAGTATCTCGCATCGCCCTTTGCATGCTTGCCGTCCGCCATCGCCCAAGCGCAATAGCCGCCATATTGAGGCGCATATTTTTCCGGGGCTTCTATGAAGGCGTCACGATTGACCGCAGAAGCGAATTTGAACTTTGCGCCCATATAGTCAGCCGTGAACGCATCATCGCCCTTCACCGGCGCTCCCGATGTGAAATAGGCGACAGGGTCATACCCCTGCAAGGCCGTGTCAGAGAACACGCCCGTATAGATTGGTGGCTCCGCATGCGCGATCGGTGCGACCGCCACAATGGGCAGTCCAGCAAGCCCAGCGGCAAAAATCATCGAACGTAGCTTCATTTCGAAAACTCCGGTTGGGTTCAGGATTGGACTGACGCCAGTTTAGCAGGTGCAGAGGTACGGTCCACCACAGTGCGCGTATGTCCAGGCAGGATGGCACGGCCTACTCCGGTGAGAATGGAAAGGAGCGTACTCCGATGAAACAAGAGATACGCAATCGACGCTAGCCAAACCGCAACCGCCATCGCGAAAAGACCGCCTCCATCATTGTTCGGATCAATGCCCAGCGGCGTGAACAGATGGAAACTTACCGCTCCGGTCATGACAGCGGTCGCGATCAATGCGCCCAGTGTCTGCAACCGGCGCAGGGCTGGAACAAGGCCTATGAGCAATAGTGTTGAGGCTACCAACTCAGCTGATCCGATGACGTACTGGCTGAACAGGCCGGTCTGATCGAACAATCCCCCCGCCCCGAAGCCGGCAGCCCACGCATCAAGCTTTCCGAAAATCACCTGCGTTTCGGGCGCATCGGTAAACTTGAACCGCAAACTGTCCAAAAAGACTGCGGCGGCGATCAGCGCATAGGCTACTGGGGCATATTTCTTGACGTGTGACAGCATGTTTTACGTCCTCCCTTGCGCAGGCTTGTCTCACGAAATTCGCTCGCCCTCAAAACAAGGACGTGTGAGCCCCACCCACTTTTGTGTGAGCCGAAAGGCTAAATTTCGTGAATTGCTGTTTCGCACTCGCGAAACGCGTTTATCGTCCCTAAATTAGCGTTCGACATGCAGGGAGGGGTCAGATGGACCGTATCGACGCAATGCGCCTGTTCGTTCGCGTGGCTGAAGCGGGCAACTTCTCCAAGGCCGCCGCGGCGCTCGGAGTGGGCCAGCCCACCGTGTCCCGCCGCATTCAGGATCTCGAAGCCCAACTAGACGTTACGCTCTTCCAGCGGACAACACGTGCGCTCAGCCTTACCGAAGCTGGCGAACGTTTCTACCGACGCGCAGTCGACCTGATCGCGGATTATGAATCTGCGGAGGCTGAAGCGCGCGGCCTGCAACATGAGCCGGTCGGCCTGCTACGCATATCGTGCTCGAATTCCTTCGCCCGGAGGATCATTGTCCCGGCCATTCCACCCTTCCTGGAGAAATATCCACGCATTCGGTTCGATGTGATTTCGGATGACGCGCTGACCGACCTTGTCGAGGAAGCCATCGACCTGGCATTCCGCTTTGGCCATCTCAGCGATTCCCGGCTGATGACTCGGAAGCTCGCAGATTCTCCACGTACGCTCTGGGCAGCGCCCGAATACCTTGCGCGCAAGGGCACGCCGCAAACCCCGACAGACCTGGAACACCATGATGCCGTCCTGTTCAGGAAAGGGCTCTACTCTGACTGGACTCTGACACGCGGCGACGAGAAGATAACTGTGAGGGTGGACGGCCCATTCGCAGCGTCTGGTGGCGATAATCTCGTCCAGGCCGGACTTGCCGGACTCGGTATCCTCATGGCGCCGAACTGGCTGGTTTCAGGCTGCGTATCAGATGGTCAACTGGTCCGCATCCTTCCCGACTGGGAAATGGAGAGCCTGCCCGTGAATTGCGTCTGGACCGCCGGCCGCCTACGCGGAAAGACAAAGCTCTTTGCCGACCATGTGACCGAAGCTCTGAAAGAGGCGATGTCTCACTGCTAGTCCGGCGCGTGTTCAGTGCTTGGGAACACGCCGAGAATTTTCAGGGATTGCGAGAAAAAGCCCAGCTCTTCCAAGGCCAGCTGAACGTGTCGTTCATCCGGGTGACCGTCAATTTCGGCATAGAAGAGCGTCGCAGTGAACGACCCGCCGACCATATAGCTTTCCAGCTTGGTCATGTTGATGCCATTGGTCGCAAATCCGCCCATCACCTTGTAGAGCGCGGCAGGAATGTTGCGCACCTCGAACATGAACGCCGTTTTGGCGGGGCCATCCTTGGCTTCAACGTCTGAATGGTCCTTCGACATGATGATGAACCGCGTCGTATTGTGGGCGGCGTCTTCGATGTCTTCAGCGAGGATTTCCAGACCGTAGACCTCCGCAGCCAATCGCGGCGCAATTGCCGCCACGGATGGATCGCCGAGTTCGGCCACTTCGCGTGCCGCGCCTGCCGTGTCCGCCGCTGTGACCGAATCAATGCCGTGCGCACGCAGGAAATTGCGGCATTGTCCGAGGCCCATGATATGAGAGCGCGCTTTTTTTATATCTGCCAGGCGCGTGCCCGCCAGCGCCATCAACTGAAACCGAATCGGCAGATAATACTCAGCAACGATCTGAAGCTCGGTGTTCGGCAACAGATAGTGAATGTCCCCCACCCGGCCGGCGATCGTGTTTTCCACGGGAATCATGGCCAAATCGGCATCTCCCCGCTCCACAGCCGCGAAACAGTCCTCAAACGTGCGGCACGGCATCGGCTCAAGGGCGGGATACGCTTCATTGCAGGCGATATGAGAGTTTGCGCCAGGTTCACCCTGATACGCGATTTTGCCGGTCATGGGTTTGATGTCCCCTTTTTCGTGGAATCATGTGCGTCGGATCGCCGCGACGAAAGGGGGAAGCCCTATAACGCACAGCCTTTATATTGTCTGCACTCCGTTAGCGTGCCAAAAGGCGCGCGCCAAGACGTATGACCAGACAGATTCGAAGGAATGCCTCCATGGGAGAACTCGGTCTCAACAAGATTTTCGGTGCGCTGCTCGCTACAGCCCTCGGAGTCTTCGCCCTGCAGACACTATCCGGCATCGTGTTCAGCGGTGGAAGCGAAGGCGCCCATCATGGCGACGAGCACGCTGAAGCGGCCTCCATGACGGAACAGATGTGCGAGAAATTCGCCTACTGCGTCGAAGTTGCTGACGCAGGTGGCACCGGCGGCGAAGCCGAAGAAGTCTTCGACCTCGGCCTTTTGCTGGCCAGCGCAGATATCGCTCGTGGCGAGCGCACTTTCAAAGGCAAGTGCGCCACGTGCCACACGATTGATCAGGGCGGCGCGAACGGCACCGGCCCGAACCTCTACAACGTGGTCGGCGCCGACAAGGCTGCCCATGCCGGATTTGCCTATTCTGCCGTGCTTGAGGGCATGGACGGTGATTGGAACTACGCAAACCTGAATGACTGGCTCTACAACCCGTCTTCCTACGCACGCGGCACGACCATGTCCTTTGCTGGACTGCGCCGCGATGATGATCGTGTAAACGTGATCGCCTATCTCGCAGCAAATACCACCAACCCACCGGCCTTCCCGGAACCACTCGCTGCTTCTGCTGAAGAAGGCGCCGAGGGCGAAGAGGGTGCGGAAGCTGCCGAAGGCGACGCCGTCGAAGCAACCCTTCCAGCCGATGGCGTGGACGACATGGAAAACCCGACCCTGGCCACCGGCGAAGTCAAAACCATCGATTCAGTTGATGCGACCGGCCGGGATGATGGTGGCACCGGTGAGACCGTAACCGTTCCGGCAGAAGCCGTCGAAGCAGTTGAAGACGCTGCAGGCGAAGCTGAAGAGGCCGTGACCGAAGCCACGGACGATAACTAGGCGCTTACACTTAGCCAGTCGGGGGTGCGCCCCCGTTTCGACGAAATATCTATGCGCCGGGCCCCTATGGGCTCGGCGTAATAGTTTGCGATCCTTGTAATGGCAGACTCCAGCGGTTCGACCGCCACAGCCATGTGCCACGCATTCGCATGCAGCAAATGGTCGGCATCGGTCATGATGCCGACATGCCCTTTCCAGAAGACGAGATCGCCTCGGCGCAAAGCGTTCGGCGCGCGCCAGTCCGGAATGTCATCTCCGGTCCAGGCAAACTGCATGTCACTGTCGCGCGGCAGTATCACACCCACCGCCTCGAAGGCCTGCTGGGTCAGCCCGGTGCAATCGAGCCCGAGGCTCTCCCGTCCGCCCCACAGATATGGCGTGCCGAGAAAACGCTC
>NZ_DFME01000092.1:21576-23301 GCF_002375605.1 Hyphomonas sp. UBA3601
CGATCCGAATAAAGCCAGTCACCTTCCCGCCCGCTGACCGACAAACGCGCGCCATGGCTCAACAGGAAGCGCGGGGCAGATTTGAGATCAGGTTCGCTGTAACAATGTGTCTTGGATGACGAAACCTTATGCGTTGGCTGTAGTAGCGGCGCAGATAGCGCCTCCATGGTTACCCAACCGCAATACCGGTCACGGCGACACTGCACCAGGCCGAACTCGCCCTGCTCTCTGAGCACGTCCACAATCTCGCCATGCAGGGCCTGCGTAGCGAGGCGACCATCAGGCGCCGGTGTCTCGCGTACAGCCGCCACACCGGCGGTCACCTGATAGGCAAAGGCCTCGCCAACGGGTCGCTGAAGTCTCTTGTCGTAAAATGTTGGCATGCCTGTTCCCGTATTCGGGCGCTTCAGGCGGCGGCGTTGGTCTTCCCGCTGCGCTTGGGCGCCAATTGGCTATCATCCTTGCCAGAAGCTGCGGCAAGAACAAGGCCGGAGAATGTCCGCAGATATGCCATACCGGCTGGTGTGCGCTCGATGAAGATATTGCGCAGATCCGTGTCGTCCTTGATCCGGCGGATGAAATCGAGCCGGGCGAGCGCATCCAATGCCCGCGTGACCGCTGGCTTGGCGATATTCAGGTGCTCGGCCAGGCCGCGTACCGTATGGGGTCCAGGTGTCAGCGCGATCGTCATCAGAATGGCCTGCTGGCGCGCGGTCAAATCGGGCGCGTCCGAACGCACAGACGCCGTTACGGCACGTCGCCACAATTCTAGACCTTCGCGCTCAGACAGTGCCATTTCTCTACCCTTATTGTTCGCCTTATCGGAGAATCTCAGCTGATTTGCGGACTCCGTCTAGGGGGCTTGTCCTGTAAAGCTGGGGACAGGGGCCTTCACATTCCGGCCGAAACGCACGACATTGCAGGCATGGCCCAATCACATAGTCACATTCACGCAAACACCCCGTGCAGCCCCCAGGACGTGGATGCTTTCCTCAATGAGGCGGAAACCCTCGTCATGCGGCGCGGACAGCGGATGACGCGCATTCGCCGCAAGGTATTGCGCCTCCTGCTTGAGAGCACAGCGCCCGCCAAGGCGTATGATTTGCTGGCCAATCTCGACGGCGAAGGCTCTGCCAAGCCCCCTACCATCTATCGCGCGCTCGATTTCCTCCAGGAGACCGGCCTCGCCCACAAGATCGAAAGCCTGAACGCCTATGTCGCTTGCGGCCATGCCAGCCACAATCACTCTGCGGTGTTCCTCATCTGCGACACCTGCCATGGCGCAGAGGAATTGCACGCAACAGCAACGAATGAAGCGCTCGAAGCTGAAACAACCGCCGCAGGCTTCCAGATGAGCCGTGCTGTCGTGGAAGTGCGCGGCAAATGCCGGGACTGCGCCGCATGATCACATTGTGGAGGGGGAGCTGCAATCAGTGGGATTGCGACGAGATGGGGCACATGAATGTGCGCGTCTATGTCGAGAAGCAATTGGAAGGCCTCGCCGCCTTTGCGCCGGACCTCGGCATGCCACACGCTTTCAAGGCGTCGTCGCCATCGACGATCATTCCGGTCGATCAGCATATCCGCTTCGTACGCGAAGTTTTGCCCGGCCGGCCGCTCACCATGAATGGTTGCGTGCTGGAAACGGACGAAGACAGCGCCCTGATCTATCAGGAACTACGCCACGCAGACGGATCGCTCGCCGCCGCCATGCGCACGCGCGTG
>NZ_DFME01000092.1:23403-26817 GCF_002375605.1 Hyphomonas sp. UBA3601
GCCTTCCCGAATTTCACAGACACCGCGCCCGAGGAATCCGCGCCACGCTCCATCGACATGTCGGCGCCCGGCCTGCCGCTGTCAGACATCACGCTCGACCGGGTAAAGAAGGTCGGCGCTCCCCTCGCCGGACGCGGCGCCATTCCGCCCCAACATCTCGACGTGCATGGGCGCATGCAGCCCTATTGGATGATCGGGCGCACCTCGGATTCAGTGCCAAACATTCTCTACAATTGGCGCAAGCGAGTGGCCGACACGGCAGGCGATCTGCGCATGGGTGCTGCAGTATTGGAATACAGGCTCCGCTACCATGCGATGCCCGTCGCCGGTGATTTGTATGAGCTCTACACCTCATTTGGCGGCGCCTCTGGAAAGACGCACAATCTGATTCACTGGATGATGGATCCGGCCAAAGGTACGCCTTGGGCCACCATGCAGGCGACCGCTATCACGCTGGATCTCGACGCGCGCAAGGCCATCCCAGCGCCGCCCGAAATGATAAGTGAGCTGACCGAGATGGCGGCGCCCGGCCTTGAAATCTAGGCTTCCTTGGCGATGATATCTGCCACAGCCGGAATATCCTTCAGGTTCAATCCGGCGATATTGATGCGTCCCGAATTTGGCATGTAAAGACCACTCTTTTCACGCATCGCGGTGATGCCGTCCTTCGACAGCGGCAGCTGGCTGAACATGCCATTCTGGTTGGCCACGGCGGCAAGCCGGTTGGAACCGGTCTTCTCGACCAGCGCCTCGGCAAGCGCCTTGCGCAGCGAGATCATCCGTTCACGCATCTGCGTCAGTTCGGCCTCCCATTCGGCGCGTAGGTCTGCATTGTTCAGGATGGTGGCAACAATCGCTGCGCCATGCGCTGGCGGCATGGAATAGCTCGCTCGCGCCAGCGCTGCGACATGTGTTGACGCCGCCGCGATGCCCTCAGCCGACTCGCCCACGGCAAGGAAACAGCCTGCGCGCTCGCGGTACAGGCCGAAATTCTTTGAGCAGGAATAGGAGACCAGCGCTTCGCCCGCTGCCTCGATGAACGCGCGCACGCCTTTGACGTCTTCGTCCAGCCCCTTCGCAAAGCCGTGATAGGCAACGTCCAGCATCGCGATCAGGCCCTTGCTTTTCACTAGCGCTCCGACTTTTTTCCAGTCCTCGATGGTCAGGTCGATGCCGGTTGGGTTGTGGCAAGGTCCCTGGATGATGATGCCATCCCCGCGTTCGGCCTTTTCGATGCCCGCCAGCATGGCAGCAAGATCAAGCTCACCCGTCTCCGGATCAGCATAAGGATACTCGGCAACGTCCAGTCCCATGAAGCGCACGACGTTCGGATGGTTGGGCCAGGTCGGGTTCGACACCCAGACCGTCTTGACGCCCATCCGGCTCATAAGGCCGGTGCCAAGGAACAGTGCGCCACATCCGCCCGGTGCGGTGAACGACAGCGTACGCCCTTCTTGGGTAGCGGCCGCCCCTTCCCCGAACACGAAGCCTTCGATAGCGACGCAATAGTCGGTATTGCCGCGCGGCCCTTCATATACCTTTGTGGTCTGGGATTTCAGGATCAGCGCCTCGGCTTTGGCCACGGCCGACATCACCGGGGTTTCGCCCTTGTCATTCTTGTAGACGCCGACACCCAGGTCGAATTTTTCATCGCGTGGATCTTCGCGATAAGCCGTCATCAGGCCGAGAAGTGCATCCGCCGGCATGGGTGTCAGGGTCGAGAATTGGGACATATTGGAAATCCGTTTGTTCTGGGAAGTCGCGCCGGACCCTATGCAGTTGTGGATGCCACGGCAACCGCCACGTACGGAACCGATTGTCGCGTCGGGGCTTTACTCCTCAGATACAGAAAGGCCCCTGATGACCCACCACGCCAATACCGCCCTCGAATGGCTCATGCGGGCCGGATATGGGGCGCGAGGCATGGTTTACCTGATCGTAGGCGGGCTCGCTTTTTTTGCAGCCCTGAATGGCGGCGAGGCCGAAGGCACCTCCGGCGCGCTGAACTTCCTGATCCGCCAGCCTTTTGGTGCCGTGCTGCTGGCCATTACGGCCGCCGGCCTTTTCGCCTACACACTCTGGCGACTAGTGGACGGCATCATGGACCTCGAAAATGAAGGCGATGATGCCGAAGGCTACGCCAATCGCGCAGGTCAGATCATGTCAGGCCTGACCCATGCTGCCCTCGGCGTCTCGGCCATCCTCATCCTGATGAAGGGCGCGCAGGCGAGCGGCAACGATTCCTCCGCCGAGAATTGGAGCGCATCCCTGATGCAGCACCCGGGAGGTCGACTGGTCGTTATCACTGCTGGAATCACGACGCTAAGCGTTGCCATCTACCTGTTCGTGAAATCGTGGAAGGCGGCTCACCGCAAAGATATCGTCCGCAAGGAAATGGCGGAGAAGCTCGAGCCCGTCGTCCGCTTCGGTCTTGCCGCACATGGCTTCGTCCTGCTGATTGTTGGTGGTCTGATCCTCACCGCTGGCATAACCGCCAACCCGGAACATGCCGCCGGCCTTGGCGAAGCACTGCGCATTCTGGAGACACAGACGTTCGGACGCATCCTGCTCGCGCTCGCAGGGGCTGGCCTTGCAGGCTTCGCGGTCTATTGCTTCGTGATGGCGCGCTATCGCATCGTGCCCAAACTGTCAGGCGACGCACTCTAGGCGCGCGCCGACTGTCAGTTCATTGTGATTAGTCGACCAGTGTGGCTTCGGTTTTCGACTTCAGCTCGTCCAGCGTTACGTCCGGCGCGAGTTCGACGATTTTCAGGCCGCCCTCGACCACGTCCATCACGCAAAGATCGGTGATGATCCGGTCGACCACTTTCAGGCCGGTCAGGGGCAGCGTGCATTCCTTCAGGATCTTGGACTCGCCGCGCTTGTTCGCATGATCGGAGATCACCACGACACGACCGACACCAGCCACAAGGTCCATCGCACCGCCCATGCCCTTGACCAGCTTGCCGGGGATCATCCAGTTCGCCAGGTCGCCATTCTCAGCCACTTCCATCGCGCCCAGGATCGCCATGGCGATCTTGCCACCCCGGATCATGCCGAAGCTGGTAGCGCTGTCGAAGTAGGCTGTCTGGGGAAGCTCGGTAATCGTCTGCTTGCCAGCATTGATCAGGTCCGCGTCTTCTTCGCCCTCATAGGGAAACGGTCCCATGCCCAGCATGCCGTTTTCCGATTGCAGCGTGACGTTGACGCCGTCCGGAATATGGTTCGCCACCAGCGTCGGAATGCCGATGCCGAGGTTCACATACATGCCGTCTTCAAGTTCCTGCGCGGCCCGCGCCGCCATCTGGTTACGATCCCAAGGCATCAGGCACTCTCCTTCTTGCGGACAGTCCGCTGTTCAATCCGCTTTTCGAATTCGCCCTGCACAAGACGGTGCACATAAATGCCCGGCAG
>NZ_DFME01000092.1:26977-35796 GCF_002375605.1 Hyphomonas sp. UBA3601
TCGGCCTTCCAGGCTTTCACGATGGCCAGGTCTGCGAAGATCCCCTCTTCCAGGATATAGGTCTCGCCATTGAAGACCTTCTCTTCCTTGCCTTCGGCCACCAGCGTGCCGACGCCCGTCTTGGTGTAGAAGCCCGGAATGCCTGCGCCGCCAGCGCGCATGCGCTCGGCCAGCGTGCCTTGCGGGTTGAATTCCAGCTCCAACTCGCCGGAGAGGTATTGCCGCATGAATTCTGCATTCTCGCCGACATAGGACGAGCACATCTTCTTGACCTGCTTGGTCTGTAGCAACACGCCGAGCCCAAACTCATCAACGCCCGCATTGTTGGAATAGACGGTGAGGTCCTTGGTGCCGGCCTCGCGGATCGCCGCGATGGACAGTTCCGGAATGCCGCAAAGGCCGAATCCGCCTGCGGCAATCGTCATGCCGTCGAACAGCACGCCATCCAGCGCGTCTGCGGCCGTCTTGTATATCTTGCTCGCCATGAAGTGCGGGCCTCCCCTTGGGTAATGCTGCGGTGCAGCAGGGGTTCTAGACCTGCTCGACCGTTTGTTCAATTGCCCCAAATATCGAATGCCCGGATTTGTCGAGCATTTCCATCCGCACAACGTCGCCCGGTGACATGAAGGGGGTCTTGAATTCGCCGGTCGCAATCTTCTCGATCATGCGGATTTCGGCGATGCAGGAATAGCCGAGACCACCCTCGCTGACAGGTTTTCCGGGGCCACCATCGGCGCCCTTGTTGGAGACCGTGCCAGAGCCGATCACCGTGCCTGCTGACAGGGGCCGCGTCTTGGCCGCGTGGGAAACGAGCCGTGCAAGGCTGAACGTGGCGTCTTCGGCGGCCTCGGCGCGGCCGAATGGTTGGCCATTATAGTCCACATGCAGCGGCAGATGGACAAGGCTACCCTGCCACGCCTCGCCCAGCTCGTCCGGCGTGACCGCGACCGGCGAGAACGCGCTTGGCGGCTTGGACTGGAAGAAACCGAACCCCTTGGCGAGTTCTCCGGGGATCAGGCCACGCAGCGAGACGTCATTGCACAACATGACCAGCTTGATGTGATCAGCGGCCTCCGCCTCGCTCGCACCCATCGGCACATCATCGGTGATGACGGCGATCTCCCCTTCCATGTCACAGCCCCATGCCATGTCACCCAGCGGAATTGCATCGCGCGGGCCCAGGAAGGCATCGGAGCCGCCCTGATACATCAGCGGATCATCATAAAAGCTTTCCGGCACTTCCGCGCCGCGTGCCTTCCGCACCAGTTCGACGTGATTGATATAGGCCGACCCGTCCGCCCACTGATAGGCACGCGGCAGCGGGCTTTCACAATCATGCTCGTGGAAGCGTGCGGTCGGCACAGAGCCAAGCTCCACCTGCTCGGCCAGCTGTTGCAGTTTCGGGGCATAGACATCCCATTTATCGAGCGCCGCCTGCAGCGTTGGCGCGATGCCGGCCGCATCCGTGTAGCGAGTCAGATCCTTCGAAACGACAACAAGGCGGCCATCGCGGGCACCATTCTTCAGTGTGGCGAGTTTCATGGTTCAGCTTTCCTCCGCGATCTTCTCATGCAACCAAGCAGCATGCCTCGGCGCTTTCTTCGTCGCACTCCATTCCTCGATCATTGGCTGGGCAACCTCTTTCAGCTGCGCCAACTGGTCCGGCGTGCCGATGTCGGCGGCCAGTTCGATGCGGTGGCCATTCGGATCAAAGAAATAGATCGACTTGAAGATGCCGTGATGCGTCGGGCCGAGCACGTCGAGGCCCATGCCTTCGAGGTGGGCCTTGGTCGCCATCAACTCATCCATGGAGCCGACACGGAAGGCGATATGCTGCACCCATTGCGGCGTATTCCGGTCACGGTCCATGTCCGGCTGGGTCGGTAGTTCGAAGAAGGCCAGAACATTGCCGTTCCCGGCATCCAGGAAGACGTGCATGTACGGATCATGCGCGCCCGTCGACGGCACCTTGTCCTCGGCAATGGCCAGCTGGAAATCCATGCCCAGCGCATCGCGATAGAACTCCACCGTCTCCTTCGCATCCTTGCAGCGATAGGCAACATGGTGAACGCCTTTCAGGGGAGCGGGAGCCGTCATTACGCGTCCTCCTCTACCTTGAGCGCGCCTCGCTCAATCTGGTCACGTTCCATGCTTTCGAACAAGGCCTTGAAATTGCCCTCGCCGAAGCCGTCCTTGTAGTCGCCCTTGCGCTGGATGAACTCGAAGAAGACCGGGCCAATCTGCGCCTGCGCAAAAATCTGCATCAACAGGCGCGGCTCCCCGCCCTCGGTCGTGCCGTCCAGCAACAGGCCGCGGGCCTTCAGGCCCTCAACGTCTTCGCCATGGCCCGGCAGGCGCCCGTCCAGCATCTCGTAATAGGCGGCCGGCGGCGCGGTCATGAAGGGCACGCCACGTTCTTTCAGGCGGTCATAGCACGCATAGAGATCGTCACAGATCAGCGCGATATGCTGGATGCCTTCGCCATTGTATTCGCGCAGGAATTCCTCGATCTGGCCCTTGCCGCCCTCGCCTTCCTCGTTCAGCGGGATGCGGATCTTGCCGTCCGGCGCCGTCAGCGCCTTGGAGGTCAGGCCGGTATATTCGCCCTTGATGTCAAAATAGCGGATTTCCTGGAAGTTGAAGAGCTTCTCATAGAAATCTGCCCAATATTTCATCCGGCCACCATAAACATTGTGCGTCAGGTGATCGATCAGCTTGAAGCCGGCGCCAACAGGATTCTTGTCCACACCCGGCAGGTATTCAAAGTCGATGTCATAGATATCGAGATCGTCGCCATAGCGGTCGATCAGGTAGATGATGGAATTGCCGATGCCGCGAATGCCTGGAATGTGCAATTCGCTGGGGCCGGTGTTCACATTTACCGGCTCAGCGCCCTGTGCCAGCAAATGCTGGTAGGCCTTGCGGGCATCGCGCACGCGAAAGCCCATGCCGCAGGCGGATGGGCCATGCTCACGGGCGAAATACCATGCAGCGGATTTGGGCTCGTAATTGGTGATGAGGTTGATACCGCCCTGCCGCCACAGCTCGACATCCTTGGTCCGGTGGCGGGCAATCTTTGTGAAGCCGATCAGCTCGAACACCGCTTCCAGATGGCCTTTTTCAGGCGCGGAAAATTCGATGAACTCGAAACCGTCGAGGCCGGCGGGATTTTCAAACAGGTCTGCCATGGTGCGCTCCAGTCGTAATTCCGGGGGGTCAAAACTATTAGTTTCATATGTAACTATTTGACAGACGGAACGCAACCCTGAATCAGTAAACCATGCCTGATATTGAAAACGTTTCTTTGCTTCGCCTGCGCGAATTCCTGCCCTACCGCCTGTCGGTCCTGTCGAACACGATCTCGACGCGGATCGCGAGCCTGTATGACCGCGAATTCGGTCTCTCGATCTGGCAGTGGCGGGTCATGGCCGTGACCGGCGACCGGCCCGGCATCAGTGCCACCGAAATCGGCCAGCTGACCGCCATGGACAAGGTCGCGGTCAGCCGCGCCATCGCTGCCATGATCCAGATGGGCTATCTGGAGCGCAAGACGTCAGAGACCGATGGTCGGCGATCCCAGCTCTTCCTGACGCCGGCTGGCCGCGATGTGTACGAACTCATCGTACCGATGGCGCTCGGCGCGGAACAGGAATTGGCCAGCAGCCTGACGGAAGACGAGCAGAAACAGCTCGAACGCCTGATGGGCAAACTCGCCGATGCCGCCTCCCCTGACCGCCCGCTCTGGTAATGCTCAGGCCAACGGCCAGAACATCGGGATGACGATCATGGACGCCGCGAACATGACGAGGTTCAGCGGCACACCGATCTTCAGGAAGTCGGAGAATTTGTACCCGCCCGCACTGTAGACCAGTGTATTGGTCTGGTAGCCGATGGGGGTGGCAAAGCTCGCGCTGGCGGCAAACATCACGGCGACAACGAATGGGCGTGGATCAATGCCCAGCTGACTTCCCAACCCAATGGCGATGGGCGTCAGCAGGATCGCGGCAGCATTATTGCTCATGATTTCGGTCAGGAAGGATGTGATGAGGTAGAGCACCGCCAACACGGCCAGCGGCCCCATCCCGCCCGTCAGTCCGGCAAGATGCCCGACCAGCAGGCTGGCCGCACCGGTTTTCTCCATTGCCGTGCCAAGTGCCAGCATGCCGAAGATCAGCATCAGGATGTCCCAGCGGATCGCGCGATAGGCTTCCTGATGGTCCAGGCATCCGAGCGCAACGACGGATGTTGCCGCAATCAGCGCGAGCGCCGAAATCGGCAGCACGCCCAGCGCAGCCAGCCCCATCACCGACACCAGCGCGACAATCGCGATGGGTGCCTTGCCCCGTCTCATGGCGCGCTCGGTCGTCTCGGTAAGATTGTTGAGAATGCCATCATCAAACAATTGACGCATGCCCCGTGCCGGACCCTCCAACAGGACCGTGTCGCCCACGTCGAAGCGGATGTCGTCTGTATTGGTGACATTCTCCCCGCGCCGGTGGATCGCCAGCACGTAGACACCATAGAGGCGTGCCAGGCCGAGCCCATTCAGCGACCGGCCGGTCAACCGCGATTGCGGCCCGATCACGCCTTCCATGATGACGGTCTCGCTGGTCTGGATCGGTTCAAAGGCAGGCCGCGCATCGGAGGCCGACGCACCAATGGCGATGCTGCCTGCCTCCTTCAGTGTCAGGACTTCTGAGACCGGTGTACGCAAGACGATCCGGTCTCCGGCTTGGATCGACAGGTCGCGCAAATCAGCCCGCAGCGACAGCCCCTCCCGGAAGACGTCGATCACCTTGAATCCCTTCTCTGCAGAAAACCCGGTTTCGGAAACCGTCTTTCCGATCAGCGGCGACCCCAAAGGGATCAATATCTGCGCCAGAAATCGCCGGTCCTTCGCATTCGGCAACATGTCCACCAGCGATTCCCGCGTCGGCAACAGGAAGGGCGAAGTCAATGCGAGATAGGCAGCCCCGACCAGCGCGAGGATCACCCCGGCGCCTGTGATCTCGAACACGCCGAACGGGGCCAGCCCCGCCTCCTGCGCGACGCCATCCACAAGGATGTTGGTCGAGGTGCCGATCAGCGTCGTCGTACCGCCAAAGATCGCCGCGAAGGAAAGCGGAATCAGCAGTTTTGACGGCGCCACGCCGATCGTCCGCGCGAGTTGGATCACCACAGGGATCAGCACCACGACGATTGGCGTATTGTTCATGAGGGCGGACAGGATCATCACGCCCAGCATCATGGCCAGCATTGCCACTACTGGCGACGCCCGGCTGGCGAGTCGCGAGACCAGCCGTCCAGCCGCATCAATCACCCCGGTTCGCTCCAGCGCCGCCGACAACACGAACATGGCCGCAATCGTGATCGGCGCGGAATTCGAAAAGACCGAAAGTGCCTCAGGCACCGACAAAATACCCGTGAGCAACAATGCGCCCATCGCCAGCAGCGCGACGACATCCGCCGGCAGGACTTCCCTCACGAAACCGAAAAACACGATCCCCACCAGCAACAGCACGATGGCAATCTCTACCCCCGGCAGGGTCAGAATATCAGCGGGCATGGGGTCAGCTCCAATGGCAACCGCGCATCCTTACACGACCGCGAATTGTTCCACTACTGAGCTTTTCTAAATCCAGCCGATATGACCAGCCCTATCTGGACCCGCGCCGCCGCACTTTCAGCGACCGTTCCACAAAGGCATCTTCCTCAAGCGTGAACCGCTCGACGAGGCGCGCAAGGAAGGCCGACAGTTGGTCGCGCACTTCATAAGGCGCTTCCATCGGCAGGAAGTGGGTCGTGCCGCGCACCGCCTTCATCATCATGGCGGGATAGGACAGGATCAATCGCGCGCGCACCTTGTCGCTGATCACGGAATCCCGGGTCGGCCTCAGAATGGTCATCGGGATATGGTGTTTCTTTACGCGGCGTAGGGCACCCCAAGGCCGGTTGCGCTGGGCGGCAAAGGTCGCTGCTTCCCATTTCGGCTCACACAGCAGACGCCAGGTCTGCTCATCGCTATCAGCAGAATTGTGGTCGGTGCGTTCAATACCATCCAGCAGGTAATCTGCCAGAAAGGGCTCGCGCCATGATTTGAATGCGCCGCGACCTGTATAGGACTCAAGCGCCTCACGGAACGATCCGAACTCGGCGCGACGTTTCTTGGCCTGACGGGCCATGGCATTGCGCCGCAGAAGGAATGAAATAGGCGACAGCATATGCTGCCAGAAATAAACCGATTTCGACATGATTACCGGGTCGGCCAGTACGAGGCCTTTGACGAGATCGGGTCGCTTGCCTGCCACCAACAGGGCCACGCACCCGCCCATGGAGTGCCCGCCCAGGATCACGCCCTGTGGCGCTTCTTTCTCCAACCACTCGATCACATCGTCGCGGTGGCGTTTCCAGGATTTCATGCGGCCGGGTTTGGCCTGCAATGTGGAACGACCATGCCCCCGCATGTCGAGCGCCGCCACACGCTGGCGAAGCCCGAGGGGCGCCAGCAATGACTGATAGGTCATTCCATTGAATCCGGTCGCATGCAGCCATACCGCAGAGAAGGGCTTGATTGGGTCACCGAATTCAATGCCGGCCATCTCTCCGCCGGCTTTGGCCTCATACGTAAATCGACGCATCAGCCCCTCGATCCAAAGACGCGCCGCAACAGATCGGTCGTCCGAGCCACAGGATTCTCACGGATCTTCTTCTCCTCTGCAGCCACGTAGTGGAACATGCCATCCAGTCCCAGTGTGACCGCGTGATTGGTCAAGTCATTTTGCAGGCTGGAGGTGACTCCCCCGACGCCATAGCTATTGGCGACCTGCTCAAGTGACGTGAATGCACCCGCCTGTGCAAGCGACGTTTTGACATAGGGTGTGAATGACGCACGCAGCTGGCTCTCGGTCTTCTCGCGCAGGTAGTCTGTCGCCGCTGTGTCGCCGCCATTCAGGATGCGTACAGCATCCTCAATCGTGATCTGGCGGATCGCTCCTATGACCAGCGTCTTTGCCTCCGGCACAGCTGCCTCCGCCGCCCGGTTCATACGCAATTCCAGGTCATCCAGTGGACCGCTCGCCCCGACGCGCGACAGGCCGGATTGGATATCCCGATAGGTTTTCGGAAGCGGAATACGAATTTCCGAATCTCCGAAATAGCCATTGGTCTGGCCCAGTTGCGCTGCCACGATGTTGGTGCCCACTGTGAGCGCTTCGCGGAGACCGGCATCAATTTCGGCCTGGCTGAGCGCACCGCCCTGCCCTGTTTGCTGGCCAATCACCTCGCCCAGAACCCGCCCCAGATCACCAGAGCTGCCCGTGGTCGCGCAGCCCACCGGCACCGTCAGCAGCGCCATAGCTGCGATCATCATTGGTCTCATGGCCGTCTCCTCCAGTTTTCTCCAGATGACCGTACTCGACGCCGTGACTGAATAGAAGCCACACGAGGATGTATTGCTGCAGCGCCAGCTCACCTTACGAACGTGTCATGGAAAATTTGTTGACCACGTATGTAGTCATGTCATACGACTACGCTTGTAGTCCAGAGAGGGGTTCTACACTATGAAGATTTCCGATGCAGAACTCGACGTGATGAGCGTGCTTTGGGCGCGGCCGGGCCTTGCCGCCTCGGATGTCCACGACGCGCTGGGCACCGAAAAGGACTGGACCAGCCGCACCGTCAAGACCTTGCTGGCCCGCCTTGTGGAGAAGGGCGCGCTAAGCACTGAGGAAGATGGCCGACGTTATCTCTACTATCCCCTCGTCGAGGAAGGCACCTACAAGGCTGGGGCCGCTCGCCAGTTCGTCGACCAGGTCTTTTCCGGTCGCGCAGCCCCCCTCGTGGCGCACCTTGCTGATACGCGCGGTCTTACGGCCGATGACATCGCAGAACTTGAAAAGCTTCTAGGGGAGTTGAAGAAATGATTTTTGACCTGAACAGCCTCAACTTCACCTATGGCGTACAGACCGTGATTGCGGTGTCTGTCCTGATCGCGCTCATTCTGTTTGCGCGCAAGCATGTTGCCCGGCAGTTCGGCGCGGGTGTCGCCTATGCGCTCTGGGCAATTCCGCTGGCCCGGCTTGTCCTGCCTCCCCTTTCCATGCCCACGCCGCTGGCCGGGTTCTTTGAGATGTTCCAGTCTCAATCACCTGCGGCGGCTGGGACGGCAGATGCTGCACCTGCATTCGTTCGCTCACCTGAACCCGTAGGATCCGCAGCCAACGCCGTCTGGGCTCCGCCAGCAACCGGTCCTGAGGCTTCGAGCCCCCTGTTCGAAGTGGCTCATGGTCCTGCGGCCTTCCCGGAACTGTCCGAGCCTGTTTTGGGCGGACTCCTTCTTGGAACCGTGTTGGCCGTGTGGGCTGGCGGAGCCATCTACATGCTTGCCCGCAGTTCGTTTGCACACCACAGTTTCATGCAGACCCTGCGCCGCGAAGAGATGCCTGCCTCGCCCGAGCTCGCCAGCCTTGCCGACGATGTGGCCCGGCAGATCGGCCTGAAGCGCACTCCGCAGATTTCCACCAGCTTCATTTCATCTGGCCCGCTGGTCTCCGGCCTCTTTCGCCCGACTGTTCTGCTACCGGCCTGGTTCGAGGAAGACTATACCGTGTCCCAGCAACGGGCAGCGTTGGCGCACGAGCTGACGCATATCAAGCGCGGCGACCTCTGGGCCTTGCAGATGTCGGAAATCTTCGTTTCTGCACTCTGGTTCAATCCGCTGGCCTATATTGCACGACGCGCCTTCCGCACCGACCAGGAAGCAGCCTGCGACAGCGATGTGCTGAAATCCGGAGCGTCCTCCCCTCACGCCTATGGTGAGA
>NZ_DFME01000092.1:35983-36310 GCF_002375605.1 Hyphomonas sp. UBA3601
CCCTGCCGGAGCGCCTGACCGCCGCGGCCAGCCTGCCCCTGACTCACGCCCTGAAGGAAAGAATGATCCGCATGACCACACCCAGCCCCTCCCGCTCGCGGCGTCTGCTCGGCGCAGGTGTTTCCGGACTTCTTGGCAGCGCGGCCCTCATGTCGTCAGCCTTCGTAGCCACCGCCTGTGCCTCTGCCGAAGCCGATGAAAAGGTCGATATGGCCGAACTCGCGGGCGGAGAACCCGACAACATCAACCCAGTTCCCCAGCATCGCAGTTTGCACTTCAAGGATGGCACATTGTTCATCGATGGCGACAAGGTCGAGGACCGGCAGG
>NZ_DFME01000092.1:36404-41204 GCF_002375605.1 Hyphomonas sp. UBA3601
ACAAGGTCGAGGACCGGCAGGTCGTCATCATCGGCGATCCTTTCTCGGTCGATGCGATGACGCCGGAACTTGAGCGGGAAATTGAAATCCTGACATCAAAGATCGAAGCTGAAACGGCCGAAATCGAAACTCTGGTGGCCTCCATGCCGCACATCGAACTCGCCTTCGAAGGCTTTGACGAAGAGCTGAACCGGAAGATGGAGATGGCCTTCAGCTTCACCGACGAAACCATGCCGAAATCCGAAGCCGAGTGGGAAGCCTGGGCAGAGAAGGTCGAGGCACAGGCCGAGGAATGGGAAGCCCATGCCGAAGCGATTGCCGAGCGCGCCGAAGCTCATGCAGACGCCTGGGAAACCCGCTTTGAACCCCAGATGGACGCCCTTGAGGCTCGCATCGAAGCCCATGCCGATGCGCTCGAACGCAAGATCGAGATCGCCTATGGCGAGGAGTTCGAGGATGAAATGGAGCATACCCATATCGTACTGACCGATCTGGTCGAGCAATGCCGCGACGCCAATCTGGCAGAGGGCGAGACCCGGATCCTCGAAAAGAGCAGTAGCCAGGACAAGACCAGGGACGTGAAGATCGCCTGCATCAAGGGCGACAAGGACACGCTGAAAGCCAAGGCGACGATCAAATCCGTGATGAAGAGCGACAAGCTCGACGCCGCCGAAAAGAAGGCCTTCAAGAAGCAGGTCAACGGTTCGTCCAGCCACACGATCACGATTGAAACCGACACGACAGACGAATAACGGGTCCCGCTCGCGCATTGCACGGAATGCATAGGCGGAGTCCCCCGGCGCAGGTCCCATTGCGTCGGGGGCTTTTTTTTGCGAATGAGTCCCGCGCTTTGCGGTAATGGGATCGGCGTCTAGGGTGGCCCCCTGAATCGCGCTCCGGAGGATTTCCATGAAACGCCTGCTCGCCACAATGGCCATTGCCACCTGCCCGCTCGCTGCCTGTGTCACAGCGCCTGAGCCCTGCACGCAGGAATGGGTCGAATACAAGACCGACCGTATCCTCGGCGAGTTCGCTTCCGAAAATCGTGGTCTGATCAACGACCTGCGGCGCATTACTGATAGCGAGGGCGAACTCAACACATTCGCCACGATGCGGCTGATGTCGCGGACAGACGACCTTCAGAACTTTGCTGACAGCTTCCAGAATGTCGTCATCCCTGAACTGGAACTGGCGCTGGTGGAATGTGGGCAGAGCGATCAATTCGCCCCTGCACTGACGGGCTTCCTGCGCGATGAAGGTGTGGACGAAGAGGCCTTGCAGTGGGTCGCGCCGATCATCGGCCTCATGCAACAAATGCGCGAAGATGATGTAGGCAACCCGCCGCGAGCCATGTAAGAGCGCGGCCATGAAAACGCTGATCGTTGTCCCCGCCCGCTATGGATCCACCCGGTTCCCCGGCAAGCCTCTGGTCGAGATCGCCGGCCGCACCATGGTGAGCCGGGTGGCCGCGATGGCTTCGCGTGCCGCCGCTGAACTGGATGATGCTGCAAGTGTCGTGGCCACCGATGACGAGCGCATCGCCAGCCATTGCCGGGACCTCGGCATTGAGGTCGTCATGACCGATCCGAACGTCCCGTCCGGCACGGATCGTGCCCTCGCCGCCGTCGACGCGATGGGGGTCACGCCAAACGTTGTCGTCAACCTGCAGGGCGACTCGCCCTTTACCCCACCCGCACATGTTGTCGCCGTCGCCGAAGCCGCCGCCAGTTCCGGCGCCGATGCCGCCACGCCCTATGTCCGCCTGACCTGGCAGGCGCTCGACGACTTCCGCGCGCACAAGAAAACCACCCCCTTCTCCGGCACAACGCTGGCGCATGACGCCGCTGGGCGCGCGCTCTGGTTTTCCAAGAATTTGATCCCCGCCATCCGCAAGGAAGACGCGCTGCGCCAGCAAGGCGACATGTCTCCGGTCTGCCGCCATATTGGCCTCTATGCCTATCGCCTCCCCGCGCTGCGCAAATATGTCAGCCTGCCGGAAGGCCATTATGAAAAGCTCGAAGGTCTCGAACAGCTGCGCTTCCTCGAGAACGGCATGAGCGTGCAATGTGTCGAAGTCGAGCCGGACACAATCGCCATTCCCGGCATTGATGCGCCGGAAGACGTGGCCCTCGCCGAGCGCCTGATCGCAACCCATGGCGACCCACTGAAGGACTGACCGGACCATGGCAAGACTGATCATCGTCCGGCACGGAAACACGTTCGACAAGGGCGACACGGTCACCCGTGTCGGCGGACGCACAGACCTTCCCTTGTCCGCATCCGGACTGGCACAGGCTGATGCGCTCGCTAATCATTTCGCGGACACCCGATTTGTCGCCGCTTTCTGCTCTCCGCTGATGCGTACACGGCAGACCGCACGGGCCATGATCGGCATGCACACCGGCGCGCCTGCGCTTATCGTCCTGCCTTTCCTGACCGAAGTCGATTACGGCCCGGACGAAAACCAGCCGGAAGACAAGGTTGTGGCACGGATTGGCGAAGCAGCGCTCGAAGCCTGGGAGTGTGATGCCACGCCGCCCGAGGGCTGGCGCGTGGATGCGGACGCGCTCCGCGAGGGCTGGCGCAGCCTGCTGGAGCGCGCAGCCGGGCTCGGCGCAGAAGACACGGCACTGATCGTCACCTCAAACGGCATCGCACGCTTCCTGCCAGATGTCGTGGATGTTCAGCCAGACGATCTCGACCGCAAGCTGAAGACCGGGGCCTGGGGCGTTGTTGAAATAGACGGCGCCACGTCGTGCATCACCAGCTGGAACCTGCGTCCCTAGGCGACGTCCCGCGCATTGGTTTCATCGACGAGTTCGCGTGCGCCGGAGATCGGCAAGGTAAACGCCACCGTCGTGCCCTCCCCTTCGATGGAGGACAGGATCATCCGCCCCCCATGCATTTCGGCAAAGGATTTCGTCAGTGCAAGGCCAAGCCCTGTGCCTTCGTAATTGCGGTCCTTGGTGCCGGAGACTTGCTCGAACGGCGTCGCGAGGCGCGGCAGGTCTTCAGCCGGGATACCAATACCGGTATCGGTCACGCCGACATAGATTTCCGGTCCGCGCTGCTCGACCGCGACCGTGATCTTGCCGCCAGCATCGGTGAACTTGATCGCATTCGATACGAGGTTCAGCACCATTTGGCGGATCGCCCGATGGTCGGCATCGATCTCAGGTATATTGGGCTGGGCATCCAGCACCATCTCGATTTCCTTGTCCTCTGCCTTGCGACGGATCATGCGCACAGCCGCGTCGACCGGGTCCACAGGATCAATGGGCTGCGGGTCGATTGTCATCTTGCCCGCCTCGATCTTCGCCATGTCGAGAATATCGTTGATCATGTCCAGCAAGTGTTGGCCCGAGGTCAGGATGTCCTGCGCATAGCCCTTGTAACGCTCGTCCCCCATCGGGCCGTAAAGTTCATTCGACAGGATTTCGGAAAAACCATTGATCGCATTCAACGGCGTGCGCAACTCATGGCTCATATTCGCCAGGAAGGCTGATTTGGTGTGCGCCGCATGTTCGGCCTTGGCCTTCTCCTCGGAATATTTCCGAGACAGTTCACGCTCGCGCCCTTCAGACCGTTCAAGGTCCAGGGCGGTCTTGTGCATCTTGGCTTTCTGCTTCCTCAGCTCTTCCTCATTGCGGACATTCTCTGTGACATCCACGCCAACCGAGATCAGGCCCCCATCAAGCGTGGGGCGCTCCACCAGTTTGATCCAGCGCTCGGTGTTGAGCTCCAGCAAGGTCGTCTGCGGATCTTCCAAAGAGGGGTGTTCTGAACGCAAGGCCCCAGCCCGTGCAATGTTCACGGTGTGATGCGCCATGCCCGGCCGCAAGGTTTCCTCGAGCTGGAGGTCGGAGGCAAAGGCCCGGTTCCAATAGAGCAGACGCTTGCGATTGTCCCACAGGGCGAAAGGACCATTGAAGCCTTCGATAGCCGTACGCAGTCGGCGTTCGGCCGCCTTGATCCGGTCCTCGGCCTGCTTGCGCTCGGTAATATCCAGCAGTACGCCGCCATAGACATTCGCCCCGGTCTCGGCATGAGGCGTCACACTGCCACGCAATTCCATCCAGCGGGCCGGTTGGAAACTGGTCACGAAACTGGTCTGCACCCAGCCGTCCTTGTAGCCTTTGCGAAAGGCGTCCTGAACCCGCTTCTGATGCTCAGGGTGTACCTGCGGCAGCATTTCATCAATCGTGATCTCGCCATCGCCCAGCATGCCCATCAACTCGGATGCCGCATCGCTGAGATAAACCGCGCTGGAATCGTCTGACCACTCCCAATAGCCTGCACGCACACCCAGCATGACCGGGCTCATGAACCGGTCGGATTCGATCTCCTGCGCGCGTTCAACGAACGTGACTTCAGGCTCTCGCGAGAGCTGGTTCATCAGTCCGAGAATGACCAGCATGGGCGCTGCCAGCAGCAGACCAAAAATCAGGAGCCGTATAAAATCGTCCAGCGTGAACAGCGGCGTGGCCTGACTGGTGCACACCTGCAAAGCACTGCCGCCCACCGGCGCGCACCCTGTCGCGGCGCGGTCGAGCAAGCCGAGGGCGCGAAACTTCGTGGCAGGTAACATGCCCGCTGTGCCGGGAAGGATCGTCCCGGCACTGAGATGCTTGTCGGTGACGAAAATGCCGGTACCTGCCCGGCTTGCCGGCAACCATGTGCCCGCCGGGGCAAGCGCCAAGATGATTTCGCCATCCGGGGCCGTGGTAGCCACGACAATGTCACCCTGCCCCGACAGACCGATCCGATGCCCTCCGGCCAGCATGGCTTCTGCAACCGGCA
>NZ_DFME01000138.1:0-614 GCF_002375605.1 Hyphomonas sp. UBA3601
GAACCGGCTGCCGTCGCCGATGCCATCCGAGATCATTACAAGCCGCAAGGCCCGAGCGACTCCGTGCCCACCGACCCGGTGAGCATCGCCGTCGCGCTCGCCGACAAGCTGGATACGCTGGTTGGATTCTGGGCGATTGATGAGAAGCCTACGGGATCAAAGGACCCATTCGCGCTACGCCGCGCAGCTCTAGGTGTCGTTCGGATCACTCTGGCCAATGATTTACGTCTTGGGTTCCAAGGAATCCTTGGTATGTCAGATTTTGAATTCCAAAATCAGAAAGGTCTGCAGATTTCGGATGGACCGTTTGTCGGCCTAACCAAGCTTTCTTTGGATTCGCTCGATCTGCTTTCGTTCTTTGCGGACCGTTTGAAGCAGCATTTGCGGGATGAAGGCCAACGCCACGACCTGATCGACGCCGTCTTCGCGCTCGGCGAAGATGACCTCGTGCTCATCACGCGCCGCGTCGAAGCTCTGGGCGCGTTCCTTGATACCGAAGACGGCGCAAACCTGCTCGCGGGCTACAAGCGCGCCGCGAACATCCTCAAGGCCGAGGAGAAAAAGGGCGATCTGCCTGCTGATCTCTCCGTCAATGACGCCCTCATCGCCAAGGG
>NZ_DFME01000138.1:676-15166 GCF_002375605.1 Hyphomonas sp. UBA3601
GTGCTCATCACGCGCCGCGTCGAGGCGCTGGGGGCGTTTCTCGATACCGAGGACGGGGCAAACCTGCTCGCAGGCTACAAGCGGGCGGCGAACATTCTCAAGGCCGAGGAGAAGAAGGGCGATCTGCCTGCNNCCGCTGAAGTCCGAGGATTTCACCGCAGCTATGGCCGAACTTGCCAAATTGCGTGGTCCGGTGGACGCTTTCTTCGAAGCGGTCATGGTCAATGACGAGGATTCCGCTGTGCGCGCGAATCGTCTGGCGCTGCTCACGAAAATCCGTGGAACACTTTACCGCGTAGCGGATTTCTCCCGCATCGATGGCTGATGCAGGTCAAGGCGCTCGCGTGCCCTTGTGTCAGACTGAAACGGCCCGCCTGCACGGGAACGCGCCAATGTGTCACGAACAACGTTGTCACCCCCCGCGTGCCCTTTCGGACACTGGCCAATGGCGCTGCAATGCAGCATAGGAATTGCAATTCGCCCCCCGTTAACTTGGGGGACACGACATATGTATCGGAAGGCAGAATTCATGGGTGAAGCAGCACTGAAGCCAGCAGACGAAACCTGGGTGTATGCTTTTGGAGGCGGGAGCGCAGACGGCGACGCCTCAATGAAGAATTTGCTCGGAGGCAAGGGCGCGAATCTCGCCGAAATGGCGAAGTTGGGTTTGCCCGTGCCACCGGGATTCACGCTGACGACTGCAGTCTGTACTGCTTATTACGAATTGGAGCGCCAGTATCCGGCAGCTCTGGAAGCGCAGGTTGATGCCGCGCTCGCAGCCGTCGAGCAGGAAACCGGCAAGGGCTTCGGCGACCCTGAAAATCCACTGCTCGTATCCGTACGCTCAGGCGCGCGCGCTTCGATGCCGGGCATGATGGACACGGTCCTGAACCTCGGCCTGAACGAATCAGCTGCCGCAGGACTGGCCAAAAAGGCCGGCGAACGCTTCGCCTATGATTCCTATCGCCGCTTCATCCAGATGTATTCCAATGTCGTGTTGAACATCAGCCATGACGAGTTTGAGCACATTCTGGACGATTACAAAGACCGTCAGGGCTATGATCTCGATACCGAGATGACGGCCGATGACTGGAAGCAGATCATCTCGCTGTACAAGGACGCGGTTCAGTACAATCTTGGTCGCCCTTTCCCGGATGATCCGAAGGAACAGCTCTGGGGCGCCATTACGGCGGTGTTCGGTTCGTGGATGAACGATCGCGCGATCACCTATCGCAAGCTGAATGATATTCCTGAAGAATGGGGCACGGCGGTCAACGTCCAGGCCATGGTGTTCGGTAATCTCGGCGAGACGTCTGCCACAGGCGTTGCGTTCACACGCGACCCGTCGAATGGTGACCCGGTCTTCTATGGCGAATATCTGATCAATGCTCAGGGCGAAGACGTGGTGGCGGGCATCCGTACGCCCGCGCCGATCTCCCGCGAGCGCGCAGATACGCTGGGCTCGACCGATGCGCCGCTCGAAGAGTCGATGCCGGAAGTCTACACCCAGCTGCGCGATGTCGCGAACACGCTGGAGCAACACTACAAGGATATGCAGGATCTCGAGTTCACGGTCGAAGATGGCCGCCTCTACATGCTGCAGACCCGTAACGGCAAACGTACCGCTGCCGCAGCGCTCAAGATCGCTGTCGACATGGCACGCGAAGGCCTGGTGACGGAAGAGGAGGCCATCCTGCGCCTTGAACCGTCTCAGCTGGACCAGTTGCTTCACCCAACCATTTCTGAAGATGCCAAGCGCGACGTAATCGTGATGGGCCTTCCCGCCAGTCCCGGCGCGGCCGTTGGGAAGGTCGTGTTTGAGTCAGAAGATGCCTGGGCCATGGCTGAAAAGGGCGAGGACGTGATCCTCGTGCGCATCGAGACCAGCCCGGAAGACATCAAGGGCATGCATGCTTCCCGCGCCATTGTTACGGCACGCGGCGGCATGACCAGCCACGCCGCCGTTGTGGCCCGTGGCATGGGCCGGCCGTGTGTCTGCGGCGCCGGTGGCCTGCAGATCGATACCAAGGCGGGCGTGTTCCGCGTGATGGGCCGTGAAATCAAGAAAGGCGACGTGATCACTGTGGACGGGGCGACCGGTCAGGTGATGATGGGCGCCGTCGAAATGCGCCAACCTGATCTGTCGGGTGATTTCGGTTTGCTGATGAGCTGGGCTGACAAGGTGCGCACGCTGAAAGTGCGCGCCAATGCTGAAACGCCTCTGGATACGCGTACGGCGGTTGAATTTGGCGCCGAAGGCGTTGGCCTCTGCCGCACTGAGCACATGTTCTTTGAAGAAGAGCGTATCCCCGAAGTGCGGGCGATGATCCTTGCGGATGGCGAAAGTGGCCGTCGCGCTGCGCTCGACAAACTCCTGCCGATGCAACGGAGCGATTTCGAGGAAATCTTCCGCATTCTGGAAGATCGGCCAGCCACGATCCGACTGCTCGACCCACCGCTCCACGAATTCCTGCCGCACACAGATGCGGACATGGACGAAGTGGCCAAGGCTTCTGGCGTCAGCGCGGATGAGTTGCGCCGCCGGGCTGCAGAACTGCATGAGAGCAATCCCATGCTGGGCCATCGCGGCTGCCGTCTCGGCATCACCTATCCCGAAATCTATGAGATGCAGGCGCGCGCTATTTTCGAAGCCGCCGTTAATGTTTCAAAGGAGACGGGTCGCAAGCCAATTCCGGAAGTGATGATCCCACTGGTCGCCACGCACAAGGAGCTCGCAATCCTGAAAGCGGTTGTGGACGAGGTTGCCCAATCGGTGTTTTCCGAGACGGGTGTCACGCTGGACTATATGGTCGGCACGATGATCGAGCTGCCACGCGCGGCGCTTCAGGCTGCTGAGATTGCACAATCCGCCGCGTTCTTCTCGTTCGGCACGAATGACTTGACCCAGACGACACTCGGCATTTCGCGCGATGATGCAGGCCGTTTCCTCAAGATTTATGAGGACAAAGGCATATACGAAAAAGACCCATTCGTGACGCTCGACCAGGTCGGCGTAGGAGAATTGGTCAAAATCGCTACTGAGCGGGGTCGTAAATCACGTCCTGGAATCAAGCTTGGAATCTGCGGTGAGCATGGCGGCGACCCGGCTTCGATTAACTTTTGTCAGTTGGCGGGACTCGATTACGTGTCATGCTCTCCGTATCGTGTGCCAATCGCGCGTCTCGCTGCGGCACATGCGGCGTTGAAAGCCAAATAAAGACGACTGTCCGCTAGAAACCGGCAGGATTTGGGTGTTGCTTCCGGGCAACACCCATTTTTGTGCAGTGCGAAATATTTCACGAAATTTGCAGAAATATTCCACTGTATTACAGAGGCTTGGCCGCTTTCTCCTAATGTAACGGTTTAAATCGAAAATCCGGGGCGGATCTATCCTGACAGAAAAGTCACTCACGTATCTGGCCAGCTTCTTGCTAGGTACCGGGAGAGATGGATATCCAACTCGAAGCGGGGCCAGAAACGGTCTCATAATTTTTAGTCAAACCAACAACACCCGGGGTTCGTAGGACGGAATATACCGTCTGCCGGGGGATTGGGGAGCGGTGATGTTAAGGGTTCTTCAACCACGAAGGGCGACTCTATCGCCAATGCGTGGGCTCCAAGAGCAGCTCAAGCGTTGGTGGATGGCTATGACGAACGAAGAGCAGAGAGATATTGTCATTCGCGGGGCGACCGTTGCGGTCTGCGCTGTGGCTGCGACTGTAACTCTTCCCCTGATTGGCGAACTCCAGATGGAGAAGCGCGCCGAAGCTGATTTCCATGCGGAAGCGGTACGCTTGGCTTCTATTGAAGACGGCGGCGTCACCGTGCGCGCTGATCCGATGACGCCAAGCCTGCTGGATACGCCTTGGATCCGTACCGTCGAGTACACTCTCAAGCGCGATACCGGCGCTTCAATGAGCCGTTATGCGATGCGCGACCGCGATGGTGCTGCACTTTCATCGCTGGTTTCGTTCCGTCCGGAGCACATCAAACGCGCCGAAAAGATTAACGACGAGGCACAGTGTCTGTCCCAGGCTATCTATTATGAGGCCGGAACAGAATCGCTGGGCGGCAAGATGGCCGTTGCCGAAGTCATCGCGAATCGGGTTCGCGACCATCGCTATCCTGACAGCGTCTGTGACGTCGTTTTCCAGGGTGCGACTCGCACAACCGGTTGCCAGTTCACCTTCACCTGTGACGGCGCCATGACCCGCGAGCCACGCGGTCGTAATTGGGATAC
The DNA here is from genome assembly GCF_002375605.1 of Hyphomonas sp. UBA3601. Taxonomy (NCBI): domain Bacteria; kingdom Pseudomonadati; phylum Pseudomonadota; class Alphaproteobacteria; order Hyphomonadales; family Hyphomonadaceae; genus Hyphomonas; species Hyphomonas sp. UBA3601. The sequence continues at coordinate 4,917 of NZ_DFME01000138.1, forward strand.
TGCCCAGAAGGTCGCAGCACACGTACTGATGAACCTCAACGAGGAACGCACAGGCGGCGCGACGCATTATCACGCCACTTATGTTGACCCGATCTGGAGCGCTGGCCTCATCAAGACCGACAAGATTGGTTTGCACATCTTCTATCGGTTCCCGCGCGGCGCCGAATGGGCCCAAGTGCGCCAGAACTACAATCGCAAGCGCGAGCGCGTCATCACGGCAGCGGCTGAGGCTGATGTGAATGCTGCGGCGACGTCTGTGATCAAGACCACCGACGACGCCAAGGTTGAGAAGGTGGCCATGAATGCCCCGGCACCAACTCTGTCGCCGGCCTCTGTGACCACCTCTACGCGCACGATCACGAATGGTGCCCCGAAGTTCAACACGATGCGTAAATCGTCCGAGGTTTCCGACTATACGGCAGCCCAGGTGACGCAGGCGGCGGTAAGAAGCTCCGCTTCAGCCGCCGGCGCCATGAACTAGGAAACATCAGTCGCGTGGGGGCACACCCGCCTTCACGCGCTTCTGGATAGCGCCTGGCAACCAGCGCGCCATGAAACGTGCCCGTTCAGCATCTTTGCCAACCATGAAATGTGTATCTTTGCCATGAGCGGCGTCCCAGGCGCGTTCCGCAGCCATGGAAACCGGATACACATTCATGCCGTTTTCCTTGAGCTGGTCAGACATCTTGTGGTTCGAGCCGTCGCGATCCCCCATTTCGAGGATCGGCGTTTCAATGAACCACGGCATCAGACTGGTGACGCGAATGTCGAGATCGCGAAATTCGGCGTCGAGCGCTTCGGTCAGACCACGCACAGCGAACTTGGTTGCAGAATAAACAGCCAGTTGTGGTGAGCCGACAACTCCCGCGGTAGAGGCCGTGTTCACAATGCGTGCGCCTGATGTCGCCTTCAGAAGGGAGAGTGAAGCCTGCACGCCGTTCACTACACCTTTCACATTGATGTCGATGATCGCGTCATTATCCTCGCCTGTGATGTCTTCGAACCAGCCATGACGTCCAATGCCCGCATTGTTGAAGAGTACGTTCATTGCCCCTTCAGTGGCTTCGCGGAAATCCTTGATGGCAGCGGCCCAGTCCTCGCGGTTGCGAACATCAAGCCTGGCTTTCAGGCAGTTCTCGGATCCGATCTCGGCTTCGACGGCATCGAGGCCAGCAGTGTTCACATCATAAAGGCCGCAGAACCAGCCGCGTTTTGCAAAATAGCGCGCGGTCTCTGCTCCGATGCCGGATGCTGCGCCCGTAATAAAGATACTCTTTCGCCCGCTCGCTCGCGTCATGGGCTTTTCCTCCTGCTGATATCAGGGACTGATCGCCCTTTGCAGCAGTGTCAGACCACATCCATACCCACGTCAAGATTGGGAGCAGAATGCGTTAGCGCCCCCACGGAAATAAAGTCCACACCGGTCTCAGCGATTGCCGCAACGGTACCCAGATTGACTCCGCCAGATGCTTCGAGCGTGACGCGGCCCTGATTCATTTCAACGGCGCGGCGCAAGGTGTCGGTATCCATATTGTCGAGCAGGACGGCATGCGGCCCATGTTTCAGCGCTTCCGCGAATTGGTCGAGTGTATCGACTTCAATTTCGATCATGCGCAGGTGGCCCGCATAGGCCTTGGCGCGTTCCAGTGCGAGCGCCACGGAGCCACCGCAAGCGGCGATGTGATTGTCCTTGATCAGGATGGCATCATCCAGGCCGTAGCGATGTGCTGTACCTCCGCCGCACCGAACGGCGCGCTTCTCCAGCGCCCGGTGACCTGGGGTCGTTTTCCGGGTGCAGACAATTGTTGCGGACGTGTGAGAAATCTTTGCGACGTAGTTGCGCGTCATCGTGGCGACCGCTGACAGTCGTCCAATAAAATTCAGCATCGTGCGCTCAGCCGTCAGGATAGAGCGCGCGCTGCCGTCAAGGCGCGCGACAACATCGCCGGGTTTTACTGCCGTGCCATCATCCATCCGAACATCCAGTTCCACGCTTGGGTCGATCAGGGTAAGCGCGTGGGCCGCAGCGTCGAGACCTGCGATCACGCCGGGCTGGCGCGCTGCAATAACGACGCTGAGTTGGGTTTCCGGCGCAATGGTCGCGTCCGTGGTCAGATCACCTGCGCGGCCAAGGTCTTCTGACAGGGCAAGCCGAACGATGGGATCGAGGATGATCGCGGGCAGCGGCGGGGGGAGCAGTTTCATACGCGGACGGTCTCCTCAAAATCTCTCAGCAGGAACTGGCGTTCCGGCTCGATCATGTCTGGATAGTCAGACCGGAAATGTCCGCCCCGGCTTTCCTTGCGATTGATTGCGGCCTGAACGATCAGTCTCGCAGTGGTCAGCGCGCGAGCCGGCCCATGTATGGTGTTCAAGCGCTCGATCAGTTCAAGCACGCTGGTCATGCCGGTGGCATTTCGCACAACTCCACATTTTTCGGACATGGCGCCGCGCAATTCCTGCAGGGCTGGAACGGGTAACGCCCCTGGAACATGACCTGTTGATGCGTTAGGGGTGGCGAACTCAGCTTCGCGCAGGCGCTCGGCAATGCGGTGGGCAAATACGACAGCTTCTAACAAAGAGTTGGATGCAAGGCGATTTGCGCCGTGTACGCCGGTAGATGTACATTCGCCGCAGACGGACAGTCCATCGAGGCTGCTGCGCCCCCAGAAGTCTGGGACGATGCCACCCATATGATAGTGCGCCGCTGGAGCAACCGGGATCAATTCGGTGCGTGGGTCGATGCCGGCAGATTTGCAAGTGCCAAATACTGTTGGGAAATGGTCCGGGAAGTGTTCACCCACAGCCGTGCGGCAATCGAGAAATGCGCCTCGGCCAGACAAGCGCTCTGTGTGCACGGCGCGCGCCACTTCATCGCGCGGCGCGAGTTCGGCCAATTCATGGTAGCTTGCCATAAAGGCCGTGCCGTCTCGATTATGGAGCGTGGCGCCTTCACCGCGGAGGGCCTCGGTCGCGAGGGGGGCAGGATCGCGGCCAATGTCGATGGCCGTAGGATGGAATTGGACGAATTCTAGATCTGCAATCAGTGCGCCCGCTTCCCAGGCCATCGCAACAGCGTCGCCGCGCGCTTCGGGTGGGTTGGTGGTAACCTGGAACAGGCCGCCGGAACCGCCGGTGCACAGCACCGTTTCCCGCGCGGTCCGTGTGGAGAGCGTTCCGGCATTGTCCCGCAATATGACGCCTGCCACCTGAAGATTGGCATCCTGCATCAGGCCGGTGGCGCGGACGCCTTCGATGATGGTGATATGTGGCGCGGCGGCAACGGCCGCGACCAGCGCATCCATGATGGCCTTGCCCGCAAGGTCTCCGGCAACGCGTGCCACGCGCGGGTGAGAATGAGCGGCTTCAAGCGACAAGGCCAATGCGCCATCCGGCGTGCGGTCAAATGGAACGCCCAGCGCGACAAGATCGCGAACCCGGGCCGGGCCTTCCTCTGCAATGAGGCGGGCGATAATTGGGTCGACGAGTCCCGCGCCGGCCGCAACGGTGTCTGCGGCATGTTGTTTGGGGCTGTCCAGGGGGTGCATGGCAGCGGCCAGGCCGCCTTGCGCCCATGCGGAGGATGCGGCTTGGCCAAGCGGAGCCGGGGAGATGACGGTGCAGGGGCGCGGCGCCAGTTGCAGCGCCAGGAACAGGCCAGCAAGGCCGGCGCCTACGATCAGAACGTCATCATCGACTGGCCCATTTGCCGTCAGGGTTTGCGGAATGGAGGCGCTCACGGATCAGGAGATGCCGTCATTCGCGCGGCGGAATTCCGCCGGTGCGGTCACGGCAGACACCAGCGCGCCAAACATCCGATCAGCGGATTGGATGGTGAGCGTGAAATTGTCTGGTACATAGATCAGGCCCTCGACCTTGGCTTCCAGCATTTCCTCGATCTGGGACCGAATCGAAATTTGGTCTCCGAAGCGGCGAGCCTTGCAGGATTGGCGTACAACCGACCGGCCCCACATTGAGCAGACTTCAACCGCTGTGAGCTCACAGCTATATTGGCCTTCATCCGGGTGCGGAGAAAGATACATGGTGCCAGACATCATGCACTCTCCATTGCGATAGGGTTTTGTCTGGAAGCTCCAGGTGCCAAGGACATCCGATGAATCTCCCTCGCGTTTGCTGTCGGCATGAGCGGGAGTGCAGACCAAAAGGCCTGCGATCGCCATTGCCGCGAGACCGTATATGCCTCGGACCATTCTACCTCTCCTTGCGCCCTGAGACACATTACGCCGCTCCCCCGCGATTGCACAACCTGTCTGGCTGCTAGACGACCATTTCAAGCTCAAGTGGTTTCAAACCGGTCTTGAACGCGAGCGGCTTGACCATTTTCGGCAGGGCCATCATGGCGTCGAGGGCTTCCTTGGCGCGCACGCGGACATCCTCAGGGATGAGCACCTCGTACTCGCCCGTGACCAGGCAATCATAGATGTTTTCCAGCGTGATACGCTTCATGTGCGGGCAGAGATTGCATGGACGGATGAAGTTCACGTTCGGATTGGCTGACGCCACATTGTCACTCATCGAGCATTCCGTCAGCAGGACGACCTTGTTCGGGCTTTCCTCGGCAACGTAATTGGCCAGCGCGGACGTCGAGCCGGCAAAGTCGGCGGCTTCCAGTACATCCGGCGGACATTCCGGGTGAGCCAGGATGACGACGCCTGGGTGGGCTTCGCGCAATTGCTCGACATCGTCGGCGCTGAACATCTCGTGCACTTCACACGCGCCCGGCCAGGTCATGACGCGGATGCCGGTCTGGGCAGCCACGTTCTTGGCAAGGTATTGGTCCGGCACGAGGATAACCGTGTCAGTATTCCATTCAGCAGCGATGGCTTCGACGACCTGCGCCGCATTCGAACTGGTGCAGGTGATGTGGCACTCGGCCTTTACCTCAGCGGTACAGTTTACGTAGGTCACGACCGGGTAATTCGGGAATTTCTCCTTGATCAGGCGCACATCGGCGCCCGTGATCGAGGCGGCGAGCGAACAGCCCGCGCGGGTGTCCGGTATAAGGACGGTCTTTTCAGGCGCGAGGATCTTCGAGGTCTCGGCCATGAAGTGCACTCCGGCCTGCACGATGATATCGGCATCCACATTGGCAGCTTCACGGGCCAGCTGGAGGCTGTCACCACGGAAATCGCCGACAAGCTGGAAGATGTCCGGCGTCATGTAATTGTGCGCCAGGATGACGGCGTTCTTCTCTTTCTTGAGCCGATTGACTGCCGCCACGAGGGGCGCAATGGCTGGCCATTCCATCGGAGTGATGAAATCCTGTACCAGCGGGTACAGGTCATCGGTCTCCATTTTCACCGCGTCATCATAGACGAGGCCGCGCGCTTCAGCGGCAGAAGCGCCGCGCAGCGGAGTTGGCGTGGGGCAGCCGGGGCCGGAATCAATAAGACGTGCCATGTCGTCCTCCTTCGTAGCAGACCGACTTATGCTCGATCTGAGTATAATATGGGCCTGAAGCCTCGCGTTTCAAGGGGGTCGGCCTTCAAACGTCCGCAGACAGGTGGCTCTTGTGACAGCAGCTTGAAGCTTTTGCGCAGTCTGAGCAAAAGGGGAGTAGCGCTTTCAGCCTCGTCCGGCAAGTTCAAACACGCGTGAACCCCGCGTCAGCTTTCGTCAAACAGTGCCAGCGCGGCGGTTGTCATGGCCGCCACAACCACTGCGATGGTCGTGTCATGATCCGCCCTATGACAGCTCTCAACGCCACCTTGCCTGCTCTCCGCTCACCAACGATTTCGCACTTCTTCGGCAAATCCGGGCAAGTCCTTCACGGTCATCTGGCTGCCATCGTCAAGAATGACACGTCCTGAGAACAGGCCAAAGACCTGGTCCTGCGCAGTTTTCAATATGCCAAGGTCGGTCGTCTGGTGACGATTGATGATGGGAGCGAAATCCATCTCAAATCGATTGTCATTGCTGGTAAATTTCCATAGCGCGGAATCAGGCGCACCTTCAGGCATATGGAATGTGACATGGTCGAGCTTGTGGGCTTTACCATCCACGAACAGCATGTTTTCGCTGGCGGCGGATGTGTCGCCGAACCCATAGCCGATGTTAAACCCAAACGGTCGCCCCTTGACCAGGCCGGAAGCAGAGCCCCAATACCATGTGTTGTTATACGTCCAGACGCCGCGGCCCCAATCCAGTACAGCAAAGGCACTCTCAGGGGAGAACTGATACGTCTCCTCGCCCAGGGTGATCTTCCCGCGCGCGGGCATGCAGTTGATTTTCTGATTGTAATAAAAAGCCTTCGGGGCATTTGGAAACGGTGTCGCAATAACCATCCGGTCCATATCGGGCTGATCGAGCCATAATTCCCCGTGCAGTCCTTTTCCGTTGGCGAAAGCCGGATCATTCACCGTCAGGCGCCGCCCTCCTGCCTCATGCCGAAAGCTCAATTCCAGATCGCCCTTGCGCTGGGAAATGTCGCCACTATCGGCGCTGGCTGGCAACTTCATCTTGCCCATCGACCACGGGATGATAGCTCCATGATTGGTGGCTGTTTTGTGTTCCAGGTCGAGCCAGGATGTGCCTAGGAACCCAAGATAGCCATTGTCAGCGACAGTCAGAGCCAGCCCGAACCGGGGTGTCAGGATGCAGTAATAGTCCCACTCCTTTATGCGTAGGGCGCCCGCTTTGATGGCAGAGCGATCATAAGTCCTGACCTCGCTGGTCGCATATCCTCGTTCGACCAATCGCCCCCGCGCATCAAGTAGAGGGCCTACGCCCATTCTGTGTTGCATTCTCCCTCCTGGCGCGCCGGATATCTGAGATTTCGGAGCTTGTGGAAGACATATAAAGATAAGGTGGGCGTGCCTTCTACCCTCGACGTTAGGTCACTCCATATCGTCTTTCCTGTGCCGCATGGGAAAGTACCTTGCGAATTCGTCTGAGAATCTGTGCCCTCATACTCTTCCACATTTGCGCGGACACAGACTTCCTCTCCTTTAGCCTTCAGCAGGCGTGCCGCGCACTGATCGAAGTAATCGCGGGCGATCTTCCCGCGCCGCTCGCGACAGCGCTCCCTTGCCTAGTGTATGCCAAGTTGGACGAGGTGTAGGAGGACTCAGGTTTAGCTGTGCGAAATCGAGGAGGAGCACCTGCCGTGCCGCACCTGCGTGTCCGGCTAGGGGCGCAGGCTCACCCCTCGAACAGTTCCAACGCGGCCGCAGTCATAGCCTCGACGCCTGTGGCAATGGTCGGGTCGTAATCCGGAGCGAAGAATGGCGAATGCAGTGAAGGCAGGGGCAGGGAACTGTCTTTGGCGGCCTCATAGCGCGCAGGCTCCACTGCGCCGACCCAGAATAGGAGGCCTGGAATGTTTTCGTCCGTCCGTCCGAACTGGCTGAAATCCTCGCCGCCCATGACCGGGGCTACTTCCTTGACATTGTCTTCGCCGATTGCGTCCGCAATGGCCGCCATGGCTGTTTCGGCCAGGTCGGCGTTGTTGAAGAGCGATGGTGTATAGTCCTGCTCGATCGTGATCTCTGGCTCAGGCGCCCCGAAGGCCTCGGCTTGCGCCTTGGCAATGCGCTCAATGCCGCTCAGCAACATTTGACGGGTCGCGTCGTCATAGGAGCGCACCGTCAGGAGCAGCGTTGCTTCGTCGGAAATGATGTTGTGCTTTGCGCCGGCCTTGAACGAGCCGACTGTAACAACGGCAGAGTCTTGCGGGTTCGTATTACGCGAGACGAGGCTCTGCAGAGCTACGACGATGTGAGATCCGATCAGGATCGGGTCGCGTGTTGTGTGCGGGTAGGCGCCATGCCCGCCGACGCCTTTCACGGTGATGTCGACACTGTCGACATTCGCCATGGCGTAGCCCTTCGTATAGACAACCGTGCCAGCGGGCGCGGCTGCGGAAACGTGCAGCGCCAAATTGTAGTCCGGCTGAGGGAAGCGGCTGTAGAGGCCATCGGCCAGCATGGCCTGGGCACCAAGGCCGATCTCTTCGGCTGGCTGGGCGATCATTACAAGTGTGCCGCTCCACTGATCCTTGCGGGCAGCCAGTGCGCGGGCGGTGCCGATCCAACTGGTCATGTGGATGTCGTGGCCGCAGGCATGCATGACCGGGCTCTCGACGCCAGTCCATGTGGTCGACTGGACCTCTGAGGCAAACGGGAAACCCGTTTGGTCAGGAACGGGCAGGGCATCCATATCGGCGCGGATCATGACGGTCGGGCCATCCCCATTGCGCAATACGCCAACGACGCCGTGTCCGCCGACGCCATCCTTGACCTCACCTACATCTTTCATTGCCTTGGCGACCACCCAGTCCTGACCAATGCCGGTGGAAACGTCGAAGCCGAGATTTTCAAGTTCAGAGGCCATCAGAGCGGCCGATTTGGCTTCCTTGAAAGAAAGTTCCGGATTGGCGTGAAGTTGTTTGTAGATTTCGATCAGTTCTGCATCAGCCTTTGGCAAGTTGGTTTCTGCTGAAGGAGTGGCCGCGGATGAGGCCGGGGCGACCGTATTCGATGCTTCGGCCTCGGTCGTTGCGCCCGTGTCGGAGGCGACCGGTTGCGGCGTTTCAGCGGCGTCATTTCCGTTTCCGCAAGCAACGAGTGCAAGCGCGAGAGAAGAGATGGCAACATTACGGAACATGGGTTTCGACCTCCGGCTAAGGTAAGAAGGCACCGTAGCGGCGTTTTCAGCGCTGCCAAGGGGGCGAAAATGTCCTGCATTCTACGGCAATCGCCGGGTTGCGTCGGCGTGCTGCGCTGCATATAAGGGGCGGTCCAAAGGAGATTATCTGCTCATGGCCCGCGTTACCGTTGAAGACTGCGTCGAAAAGGTTCCAAACCGTTTCGAGCTTGTCCTGCTTGCTGCACATCGTGCCCGCATGATCCGCGAAGGTTCGCCTATTACTGTGGACCGCGATAATGACAAGGACCCAGTTGTGTCGCTGCGCGAGATTGCTGACGAGTCGATTGATCTGAAAGTGGTCAAGGAAGCGCTGATCTCCAATCTGCAGGACATTCGTCCAGGCGAAGAGAACGAGCGCGAAGCCGACCGTTTGGCTCTGGAATCTGCACCTGCTGCAACCGAAGAAGACGTCATGCGGGCCTATCAGGCCGAGCTGGAGTCCGGACGGGACGACCGGCTGTAGGAGGCCAGATGGACGGCAGCACCCTATCCGCAAAGGATGAAGGGGCTGGCGACATGGCTGGCACAGAGCGACCGGCTGCGGAAAAACCTAAAGATGTCCTGACCCGGCAGCAGCTGATCGATAAGGTTCGCGCCTATCACCCTCGGGTGAAATCCGAACTTCTCGGTGCCGCTTACGATTTTGCCAAAACGCATCATGGCGAACAGATGCGCGATTCGGGCGATGCGTATTATTCGCATCCTGTTGAAGTCGCGAGCCTTCTGGCTGACGTCAAGCTCGACGAGATCACCATCGTCGCGGGCCTCCTTCACGATGTGGTCGAGGACACCGAGATCGATATCGGCGATGTCGAAGTGCGCTTTGGTGCGGATGTGGCCGAACTGGTCGATGGGGTCACGAAGCTCGACAAGCTTGAATACAGCTCCAAGGAATTGGCTCAGGCCGAGAACTTCCAGAAGTTCATCCTCGCAACCACCAGCGACATTAGAGTCCTGTTGGTGAAGCTGGCCGACCGGCTTCACAATATGCGCACGCTGCACTTTCGGAAGAAGGCATCCAGTCGCGAACGCACCGCGCGGGAAACCATGGACATTTACGGCCCGCTCGCCCGCCGCGTCGGTCTTTACCAGATTGCTGCCGAGATGGAGGACCTGGCTTTCCAGGAGCTCAATCCAGAAGCGCGTCGTGCCATTCTCTATCGTCAGGACGAACTTGCGCTCGAAAATGCCGATGATCTTGAGCGTATCCGGGGTGACCTTGAGCAATTGATGGAGGTTTCCGGAATTCCTTGCCGCATCAAGGGGCGTCGGAAACAACCTTATTCGCTATGGCGCAAGCTTGAGAAGAAATCGATTTCCTTTCGGGATGTCGCTGACTTGTTCGCTTTTCGCGTGATCGTGGAGAGTGTTGAGGATTGCTACCGGGTTCTGGGAGAAATCCACAGACTCTGGGCCTGCATCCCTGACCGTTTCCGTGACTATATCTCCGTGCCCAAGCCGAACGGTTATGCCAGCCTGCACACAACCGTACGCGCTTCCGGCAACCGGCGTGTCGAACTCCAGATACGCACTGAAGAGATGGACCGCACCGCCGAGTTCGGCGTGGCTGCGCATTGGGGCTA
>NZ_DFME01000138.1:15227-16608 GCF_002375605.1 Hyphomonas sp. UBA3601
GCGTGGCTGCGCATTGGGGCTACAAGAACCGCGCCTACGGCTTTGACATCGATTCGGCGCGTGCTGCCGGTCTTGACCCTGCCGCCAATCTCGAAGCCTTCGCAGAATTGCTTCAGGATGGCGGCGATCCGAGCGAGTTCATGGAGCACGCCAAGCTCGAAATGTATCGCGAGCACGTCTTTGCTTTCTCTCCGAAGGGCAAGTTGATCATCCTGCCAGCCGGCGCCATGCCGTTGGACTTTGCCTATGCGGTGCACTCGGCGGTGGGTGACACATGTGTTGGCGCCAAGATCAATGGCGAGGTGAAGCCGTTACGCCGCCCGCTGAAAAATGGAGACGTTGTCGAGATCATCCGGGGCAAAGCGCCTCACGCCATTCATGGCTGGGAAGCGCTGGCGATCACCGGGCGCGCGCGCTCTGCGATGCGCAAGCTGGTGCGCGACAAGGAAACAACAGAGTTCCGGCGCCTCGGTCAGGGGCTGATCAATATGGCGCTGCGACGGGCAGGTATTGATCCGGTTGATGTAAAGATGAACCATACGGCCCGCCTCGCCGGTTTTGAGGATATGGAAGACATGTCCGAAGCGCTGGGGCGCGGTCGAATTTCGTCAAACGATGTGATCCAGGCGGCCTTTCCGGGTTACCGGCCGGAACGCGAGGACGATCCCACGAAGGTCCGCATGGACAGTGAGCATACGCCGCTCATGGTATCCGGCACTGAGCTGTCACCGGGCGTGACGCTTCATCTCGGAAATTGCTGCTGCCCGTTGCCTGGGGACCGTATCATGGGGGTTCATGAACCGGGCAAGGGCATTGTGGTCCATGTCGCGAGTTGTCCAAAGCTCGCCGAATATGACGATAAACCCGAGCTCTGGGTGGACCTGCGCTGGACCGAACTGGCGCGCACGGGCGCGGTGGCAATTGGGCGAATTCGTATCAATGCCTCCAATGAGCGCGGCGTACTGGCCAAGCTCTGCGCTGCTGTGGCACAGGCCAGCGGCAACATCACAGCCATACATACGGTAGACCGCCACGAGGACTTCACGGAAATCTTGATGGAAATTGAGGTTGAAGACCTCAAGCGTCTGACGCAGATACTGGCCGCGCTCCGGTCGATCGCTGTGGTCGACAGAGCTGTGCGCGACCAGGAGGGCGAAGATGACGAATGATGATGTGCTGAATGTATTCCGCGAGGCCGGGGCTTTGTTGGAGGGGCATTTCATTTTGTCGTCTGGTCGTCGCAGTCCTGTTTTCCTGCAGAAGGCCCTCGTTTTTTCCCAGCCCACGCTCTCCGAAAAATTGTGCAAGGCCCTTGCGGAAAAGCTTACCGCCGAGTTCGGCAAGATCGATGTTGTTGCCGGGCCAGCTGTCGGCGGCATCC
>NZ_DFME01000138.1:16694-29631 GCF_002375605.1 Hyphomonas sp. UBA3601
GCAAGGCCCTTGCGGCGAAGCTGACTGCCGAATTCGGCAAGATTGATGTTGTGGCTGGGCCAGCTGTTGGCGGCATCATTCCGGGCTATGAATTGGCGCGCCAGCTTGGCGCACGGTCGATCTTTGCCGAGCGGGTCGATGGCCAGCTTCAGTTCCGCCGGGGCTTCTCCATTGCCGAAGGCGAACGTGTGCTGATCGCGGAAGATATCGTCACGACGGGGCTGTCTTTTCGTGAAACCGTTGAAGCGCTGGATGCGCTGCCCGGCGAGGTCGTGGGTGGTGCCTGTATCATCGACCGGTCGAACGGCCGCGCTGATGTTGGCTGCAAGCTAATTTCGCTCGCGGCGGTCGATTTCCCAGACTATGACGCCAATGATTTGCCACCAGATCTTGCCGCGATGGAGGCCGTCAAGCCTGGCTCCAGGGGCCTCGCCTGATGGCAAGCCCGTTGCGCCTTGGTGTGAACATTGATCACGTTGCAACCATTCGCAATGCGCGCGGGGGGGATCATCCCGATCCGATGCGCGCGGCGCAGATTGCGGCTCAGGCAGGCGCAGACGGCATCACGATCCATTTGCGCGAGGACCGGCGCCACATTCGCGATGGGGATCTCGAAGCCATACGTGCGGCTTCCAGCCTTCCGATCAATCTCGAAATGGCTGCGACAGACGAGATGACGGAGATTGCCTGCAAGTTCCGTCCGCATGCAGCTTGTATAGTTCCTGAAAAGCGCGAAGAGCGTACGACCGAAGGCGGGCTCGATGTCGCGGGCCTGCATAACCAAATTGCGCCCGTTGTTCGCCGCCTCAATGAATCGGGTGCGCGGGTGTCACTCTTCATCGAACCCGACCCTGTTCAGATTGCAGTTGCGGAAGTGCTTCAGGCACCTGTGGTCGAACTCCATACGGGCAAGTACGCTGAGCTATGGATCGAAGGTGGTGCAGAGGCCGCGGCGCCAGAACTCGAACGGCTGAAGATCGCGGCGATAGAAGCGCGCAAGCGCGGTGTCGAACCGCATGCCGGACATGGCCTGACATTTGAAAACGTTGCTCCCGTGGCGGCAATCCACGAGATCGCAGAACTGAACATTGGTCACTTTCTTGTTGGTGAGGCCATCTTTATCGGTCTTGATGCTGCAATCCGGGAAATGCGTCGACTGATGGATGAGGCCCGCGCATGATCATTGGTATCGGGAATGATCTCTGCAATATCGAGCGTGTGGAAAAGACACTTGCCCGATTTGGTGAGCGGTTTGAGAAACGCGTGTTTACCGATGTCGAAATCGCGCTGGCGCGCCGCCGTCGCCTGACTGCTGAGACGTATGCCAAACGATTTGCGGCCAAAGAGGCGTGTGCAAAGGCGCTCGGTACGGGTGTGCCGCGTCGCGGCGTTCATTGGAAGCATCTCGGCGTTGTGAATTTGCCAACGGGCAAGCCAACTCTTGCGCTGACTGGCGGCGCGGCGGAGCGCCTCGCCACGATGATGCCCGCCGGCCATGAAGCGATTATTCACCTGACCATCACGGATGATTACCCCTGGGCTGAAGCCCAGGTCATCATCGAAGCTCTTCCGGTGACGCCAGCATGACACCAACAAGACCCAAACGCACGCGCCTCCGGTCGAAGGGAAAAGCGAGCCAGCCCTCACTGGCCGAAACGGATATCCGGACACTGGAGTCCATTCTTGGCCACAAATTCAAAAACCCGGAGACGCTAATCCGTGCGCTGACACATCCAAGCGCTGTAACTTCTGCGGAATCAGTCCGCCTGTCCAACCAGCGCCTCGAATTTCTGGGTGACCGGGTCCTGAACCTCGTGATCGCCGAACGCTTGATTGACCGACGCCGGATGGAGAGTGAGGGCGATCTGGCTCCGCGTCTCAACAGTCTTGTTCGCAAGGGGGCCTGCGCGGATGCCATGCGCCATCTTGGCGTTTCGGAATTCGTTATCATGTCGGATGGCGAGATAGCTGCCGGTGGGCGCGAACGGGAATCGACCCTTGGCGATGCCTGCGAAGCCATTATAGGCGCAATCTACCAGGATGCCGGGCTCTCCACCGCCCGGAAATTCATTGAGAAAGCTTGGGCGCCGCAATTCGAGGCGGCTCCGGCCCAGACCAAAGATCCCAAGACGCTGCTGCAGGAATGGGCCCAGGGACAGGGCCTGCCACTGCCGGATTATGACGTGCTGAGCCGGTCGGGACCGGACCATGAACCCACTTATGAGGTTGAAGTTAAAGTGGCCGACCGGGGTGCGGCTGTTGCCGCGGGGTCGTCAAAGCGCGATGCTGAGCGTAATGCTGCCGCCCTTCTCCTAGAAAGCCTGACCGGAACCCCATGACAGACACCCCCATCACCCATGCTGGATTTGCCGCCATTATCGGCGCGCCGAATGCGGGCAAGTCCACGCTGACCAATCGTCTGGTCGGCACTAAGGTGGCAATCGTCACGCACAAGGTGCAGACGACGCGCTTCCCGGTGCGCGGCGTCGCGCAGGTGGACGGCACGCAGATCGTGCTTGTGGACACTCCGGGTATCTTTGCGGCCAAGCGCCGGCTCGACCGCGCCATGGTCAAGGCGGCCTGGAGCGGCGCTGACGATGCGGACGCCATTGTGCACCTGATCGACGCTTCGGCCTGGGTCGCGGAGCGCGAAGGCAAGGTAGATGGTGCGCAGAAGAAATCTCTGGAAGATGACCGCCGGGTCATCGAGCAACTTCAGCAGATTGGCCGCAAAGCTTTCCTCGCCTTGAACAAGATTGATCTGTTTCCCCATGATCAGGTCCTGCCCATCATTGCGGAACTGAACGAGACGGGCGTCTATGAAGAGGTCTTCATGATCTCCGCCGAAAATGGCGAAGGCGTCGAAGCGCTGGAAAAGGCGCTCGCGAAACGGATGCCCGAAAGCCCGGCGCTCTACCCGCCGGACCAGATTGCCGACCTGCCGATGCGCCTGCTTGCCGCCGAAGTGACGCGGGAAAAGCTAATGCTGCGCCTGCACCAGGAACTGCCTTACCAGCTGATGGTCGAAACAGAGAGCTGGGAAGAGAAAAGGGATGGCTCCGTCCGTGTGCAACAGGTCGTGGTCGTCGGCCGCGACAATCACAAATCCATGGTGCTCGGCAAGGGCGGCGCAGCGATCAAGGATGTTGGTCGCAAGGCCCGCGAAGAACTCTCTGAAATGCTCGGTCGCAAAGTGCACCTCTTCCTGTTCGTGAAGGTGGATGAACGCTGGCAGGAACGCCGAGAGAGTTATCAGGGGCTTGGCCTGGAGTTCGATGTTTGAACTGGTCGGATGACGGCATAATCCTGGGCGCACGCCGCTTTGGAGAAGGTGGCCTCACCCTCGACGTTCTCACCCGCACGCGCGGGCGTAGGTCCGGTCTTGTCTATGGCGGTTCCTCGCGCAAGCGCCGCGCGCAATATGAAGCCGGAAATTCTGTTTCCCTCAGTTGGACCGGTCGCCTTGAAGAGGCTCTGGGCCGGTTTGATGTGGCCGAGGCCAGTCGGGAGCGAGCGGCGCGTGTATTGGACGATCCAGCTGCCCTCGCCGCCATTTCGGCTATTACCGCGATCCTGCGGGGCGGACTGGACGAAGGCGATGCAGCCGGTTCGGCACTGTTTGAGGCCACCGAGCTTCTGCTAGACCAGATTGAGGCGCAGGAAATCTGGCCGGCGCTCTATGTGCGCTGGGAACTGGGCCTGCTCTCCGCGCTGGGTTTCGGGCTTGATCTGGACGCATGCGCGTTGTCCGGCGCGAATGATGGCCTGACCCATGTATCTCCAAAGACCGGCCGGGCCGTGAGAGGGTCGGAGGCCGAGGAATATGTCGACCGCCTCCTTCGCCTGCCGCTCTTTCTTGTCGAATCCACGGCCCATGTTGCGCCGTCCGATATAGCCGATGGCTTGAAGCTCACCGGCTATTTTCTGGAAGAGCGTCTGTTTGGGGGGCTCAATCGGGGCGTTCCAGCAGAGCGCCTGCGACTGGTGGGCCGCATGCTGAAGCGGCCCTAGGCGCTCACACTTGGGCGTTGGCTGACCCGCGCATACCAGTTTCCGATGTGTTTCAGATCGGGGTTGAGGGGCTGGCCCACCTGACTGCCAAAAGCCAGGAAACAGAACAGCAGTATGTCAGCCAGGCCGAATGCCTTGCCTGCCACAAACTCACGGCCGTCAGCCATCTGTTCGTCCAGGAAGACGAGCCCATCCTGTGCGCAGGCTTTCAGGCCATCAGCAGCTTCCGGTAGGCAGCGCATCCGGTCCTGGAACATGGGCAGGCCCTCAGCGGCGCGGAAAGCTGTGGTCAGCGGCTCAACGATCTTGAGGTCCACCCACCGTGTCCAGCGGCGGTTCTGGGCGCGCGCTTCGGGTGTATCCCCCATCAGGCGGTCGCCGGGCTGGGTTTCGTCCAGATACTCGCAAATGGCAGTGATCTCGGTCAGGATGCTGCCATCATCAAGCTCAAGAGCGGGCAGCTGGCCAGCCGGGTTCTTGGTCGTATAGGGCGCCTGCCGGTTTTCTCCGGCCATCAGGTCGATGTCTTCCTTGGGCAGGTCGATGCCGCGTTCCGCCATGAACATGCGCACCACGTGCGGGTTCGGGCCTACGGAATTATACAATTTCATTCTGTTTCCTTCCCTCTTGTGGCGCTGACTGTTGCGCGGCGAGATAACGCGCGCAAGGGCTGTCATATTCAGAAGCCGTTCATTTTCTGATGTGTTAGGTGGCCGGTGAGGACTGGGGCGTTCCGTGCAAACGAAAAGGCTGATGCCATGAAGAAAACTGTTTTTGCCGTAACCGCCATTGCCACGCTTACTCTTGCGGGCTGCATTCACGTCGATGCCGACGAACACGGCCGCGACGCCATGTATGAAAATACCGAAACTGCGCTCCGCGTCTGCGGCGGCGAAGGCCGTGTGAAGGAAGTCAATGAAGACGGCTTCAAATGCATTGACTAGCCCATTGCGGCGCTAGTCACCGGCATACTTTCCCCCCGCCCATGTCGAGATGAAAATGATCGGCATGGGCGGCATTGTATTCAGGCCCCAGCGTCACCGAGAACAAATCGCACGCACCCTTGTGAAGACGCCGCAGGAATTTCTGCTCCGCCCCTCCTGCATCCCAATGCGTTTTCACGCTGATGAGACGGCCATCCTCAAGGCGGAAACCCGATACATCAATCGCATTGCCCAGCCCGTGCTGGGACATTCGTCGTGTGCCAGCGATGTTGCGACAGGAAAAGCTTCCATAGGTCTCGATCCGCGCAATCGGCGAGCCAAGGACCTCGATTGCTGCGGGGCGGGCAATATGGCGTTCCCAGGAATACAGCGCGGCCGCCTGACCACACGTCATGCGCAACGTCGCCGAATATGGCGTCAGCGTCTGGTCCAGCGTCAGGGCGTTTGTCAGCCCGCAACCGCCGTCCAGCTTCTGGTCTTCCAGCGGTGTGTACAGCACGCCCGCATCGTCCAGCGCGGCAAAACACACTTCGCGGTTTCGCTTGGTGCGGGTCAGCTTGTGCCATGTCCCGATGCCGGGCATTTCGGTCAAATCGACCGGCGCAAAGGGATTGTGGCGCGGAGGCGCCAGCCAGAAGAAGGCCAGCAACACCAGCGCCGGCAGGCTTATCAACAGGATCCATGCCCGGATTGCACTCATCAGCAGCTGCGCCCTTTTCCTTTCCTTAACCAAAGCGACGTTTGTGTTAACGTGCTCCGGCCCTTGAGTCGCTGACTTTAATCAAGGGCCTGCACCAGAATGTGGCACGAACTGCAAAGAGGCCAGAATGTCCGATTTGATTGACGGGACGCCGGAAGACCGGATCATCAACGAGCCGATGAGCGAGGCGCTTTCCAAGCGCTATCTCGCTTACGCGCTGTCGACGATTACGTCCCGCGCGCTGCCTGATGTGCGCGACGGCCTGAAACCCGTCCAGCGCCGTATCCTGTACGGTATGCGCGTCCTGAAGCTTGACCCCGAGGGCGGCTATCGCAAATGCGCCAAGATCGTTGGCGACGTGATGGGTAACTTCCACCCGCATGGCGACAGCTCGATCTACGATACGCTGGTGCGTCTCGCGCAGGACTTCACCGTTCGCTATCCGCTGGTCGATGGCCAGGGCAATTTCGGCAATATTGATGGCGATAGCGCCGCTGCCTATCGTTACACCGAAGCGCGCATGACGGTTGCCGCCGAGCTGTTGCTGGATGGCCTCAACGAGAACGCAGTCGATTTTCGCGCCAACTATGCCGAGAATGATGAAGAGCCGGTTGTCTTGCCAGCCGGATTCCCGAACTTGCTCGCCAATGGTGCGACCGGCATCGCGGTTGGCATGGCCACCTCCATCCCGCCCCACAACGCTGCCGAGCTGATCGATGCGGCGCGTCTGCTGATCGAAAAGCCCAAGGCGACGACGGCGGAACTGATGGATTTCGTCCAGGGACCAGACTTCCCGACCGGTGGCATCATCGTCGAAACCAAGGAAGCCATGCTTCAGGCCTATGAGACCGGTCGCGGCAGCTTCCGTATGCGCGCGCGCTGGGAAGTCGAAGACACTGGTCGTGGCACTTATCAGATCATCGTCACCGAGATTCCCTACCAGGTTCAGAAGTCGCGCCTGCTCGAAAAGCTGGGCGAGCTGATCGAAGCGAAGAAACTGCCCCTGCTCGACGACGTGCGCGACGAGAGCGCCGAAGATGTGCGGCTCGTCTTGGTCCCGCGCTCGAAAACCGTCGAGCCAGAAGTCTTGATGGAGAGCCTCTACAAGGTCTGTGACCTTGAAACTCGCTTCAGCCTGAACATGAACGTGCTGCACAAGGGCGCTCCCCAAGTCATGGGCCTGAAGGATGTGCTGCAGGCCTATCTCGATCATCGCCGCGAAGTCGTTGTGCGCCGGGCCGAGTTCCGTCTCGACAAGATCGAGAAGCGATTGCACCTGCTTGATGGCTATTTGATCGCCTATCTCAACATTGATGAGGTGATCCGCATAATCCGGTATGAGGACGAGCCCAAGGCTGTGTTGATGTCGACCTACGGTCTGACGGACATTCAGGCTGAAGCCATCCTCAATCTTCGTTTGCGGGCATTGCGCAAACTGGAAGAGATGGAAATTCGCGGCGAGCATGACCGGCTCAGCGCAGAGCGCGAAGACCTGATCAAGCTGATCGGCTCAACACGCCGCCAATGGAGCAAGGTTTCCAAGGAGCTGAAAGAAGCCCGCGAGGCCTTCGACCCTGACTCTGAACTCGGTCGCCGCCGCGCGACGTTTGGCGAAATGGCGGAAGTGGATCTCGCAGCCGCTCTGGAA
Source organism: Hyphomonas sp. UBA3601 (assembly GCF_002375605.1). Lineage (NCBI taxonomy): Bacteria > Pseudomonadati > Pseudomonadota > Alphaproteobacteria > Hyphomonadales > Hyphomonadaceae > Hyphomonas > Hyphomonas sp. UBA3601. The sequence continues at coordinate 23,998 of NZ_DFME01000138.1, forward strand.
GCCACACTGCCGAAGGAGCCGCTGACTATTGTGCTGTCCCAACAGGGCTGGATTCGCGGCATGAAGGGGCACGGGCTCGATCCGGAATCAGCCAAGTTCAAGGACGGTGACGAACTCTACCTTTCCGAAGAAGTGATGAGTACGGACAAGATTATCCTCATGGCATCCGACGGACGGGCCTTTACGCTGCCGGCGGACAAGCTGCCGGGTGGACGCGGACACGGCGAGCCGATCCGCCTGTCCATTGATCTGGAAGACAGTGTCGACATTGTCACGATGTTCCGCTTTGAGCCGGACCGCAAACGCGTCGTCGCTTCCAGCGAGGGCTATGGTTTCGTCGTCGAAGAGAAAGAGCTGGAATCCAACCGCAAGGCTGGCAAGCAGGCCGTGAATACCGGTAAGGGCGAGTTGAACATCTGCGTGCCGGTTGAGGGTGATATGCTGGCCGTGGTCGGATCGAACCGGAAACTGTTGATTTTCCCTCTGGATGAGTTGCCGGAGATGGCGCGCGGCAAGGGCAACAAGCTGCAGTCCTATAGTGGCAAGTTCAAGCTGCGTGACCTGATGACCTTCGACAAGCGTGACGGACTGATTGTCATGACGGGCGGTCGCCACCGCGCCTTCCCGGAATGGGAAGAATGGATCGGCAAACGCTCACAGGCTGGCAAGGCCGTACCGAAGGGCTTCCCACGCGGCGGCACGTTCAGCGGTTAGGCTGACGGGTCCAGCCCGAAAGCCTTGTAGGCATCCTTTTGACTACCCCAAAATGGGGTGATGTGGGAGGGAACCTGAAGCTTTGTCACCGGTTGGGCCTCGAACGGCGTCGCAGGTTTCGGGCCAACCAGTACAGCGTTGAACTCGCCATCCCTCGCATTGTCCAGAATCCACTCCGGTCGCTTGCCGGTCAGCTTCTTGATATCCTGACCGTAAAACCGTTTCGCGTCGCGGTACTCCTGTTGCCATTGTTTCTTGTACCGGCTGAGGTCCACGTTCGGATTGAGTTTCCGGGCTGACGCGACCCGATCCTCAACCGGGATAACGCGGCCCGGAGCTGAGACGTAACATTTCCTGGTTGGAGAATTGTCGAAGGAGATGATCCCCGTTCGCGAAGCATCCACTCCATTGGCAATGGCACCCGCTTCATAGGAGTTGATGACCACACCGTCGATTTCCACACCGGGGGCGCGCTGAATGTTCCAGAGAACGGAGTCATAGGATGTGAGGTACAGGAAAACCGGGGTATCGGTCTCCGTCACAAGGACGTCGATCTGGCGGGCGTTGTTTACCGCACTTCCGATAGCCATACCGAGCGCTTCGCGCTGCACGGCCGTCTTGGCGTTTTTTGTCCTCTCCCGGATCATGGCTTTGCGCTCGGCAATCGCTTCTGGCGTGTCCTTTCGGTTGATATGGTGCAGCGGCGTCCGGACCCCGCCACCATACGTGTAGACATAGGCCGCACGCGCATTGTTGCCGGCCTTAGGAGTCCGACAGGATGCATTTGTGCGCACGGCCTCCGGCTGGGCGGGAAGGATTGATGGGCTCAGCGAGGGCGTGCCTGTTGTGACCTGTCCATAGGTGACCGGGGCCTGCCCCTCCGCGATGACAAGCGGTGTGGAGGCCTCAATGGATGTACCGCCCGCATTGCCGCATGCGGATGCGAAAAGAAGGGTTGTTGCCAGCACAGTATTGCGCATTCCAGGCCTCCCACCATGAAGGTTTCTTCTGGATCTATAGCAATCTAGAGTTTCGATTGAGTTGACGGGGTGGCTGAAATTCCATTTTGGCCGAAAGGAAACACCGTGGGCAGATGTCTTACCGGTCGAGCAAGGCCATTGTGTCCGTCATCAGCGAGCCGATCTCGGTATGAAGGACGAGATCGGCGAACGGGTCCTGATCGGTCGGTTCACGATTGACGATCACCATGCGCGCGCCGTTGCGCTTGGCTTCCATCGGAATGGCCGAGGCCGGGTAAACCACAAGTGACGAACCGAGCACGATCACAAGGTCGCAGAGTAACGCTTCCTCGCTGGCCCGCAGCATCTTGTCTTCGGGCATCGATTGGCCGAACGAGATGGTCGCATTCTTAAGCAGGCCCGTGCAGAAGATACAGGTCAGATCCTCGTCTTGTTCCCAGCGAGGCTTCAGCGTCTCGAATTCGTAGCGTTTTCCGCATTGCAGGCATTTGGCATAGCTCGCATTGCCATGTATTTCGATGACCTGATCGTCTGGCACGCCGGAATCCTGATGCAGGTTGTCCACATTCTGTGTGACTACGGAGCTAACCTTCCCGCGCTTCACCAGATCGGCGATGGCATAGTGGCCCACATTCGGTTTGGCACCGGTCCAACCTTCGGCGCGACTGAATACGCGCCGCCAGGATTCCCGGCGCGCATCGCGTGAGGCGACGAAATCCTGGAAATAGATCGGGGACATTTTGCTCCAAACGCCACCAGGGCTTCGGAAATCCGGAATGCCGCTCTCGGTGGAGATGCCAGCTCCGGTGAATACCATCACCCGGCGGGCGTCTGAAATCATGCGTGCGAGTTGGCCTGAATCCGTCATGAGCATCTTCTATGCATTACTGTCTGCGCCTCCCCTCACTAGCAGCTAAAGATTTGAAAGAATTTGTAAAGACGGGCCGTTGGGAAGAAGCACGCGAATTTCTAAACGACCGTACCGAAGGCTGCACCGATCAAGCCGGTGACAAGCATGGCAGCAGCCCCCCAGAATACGATTCTCACAATGGCTTTGAACTTGCCCGCGCCGCCCGCCTTGGCCGAAGCCATACCAAGCAGGACCAGCGCCAGCAGGGACACGCCCGCCACAACAGGTGTGACCAGATCCGCCGGTGAGAACACGGCTGCCAACAGAGGCAGGACCGCGCCTACGGAAAAGCTGAGCGCAGAACTGACAGCTGCCTGAATGGGCCGCGCTGCTACAATTTCGTTGATGCCAAGCTCGTCTCTCGCATGGGCTTCCAGCGCATCCTTTTCGGTCAACTGCCGCGCGACCTCATAAGCGGTGTCCTTTTCGACACCGCGATTCATGTAGATGTGCGCAAGTTCAACCAGTTCGGCTTCGGGATGGTCCCGCAGCGCTGCGCGCTCGATCTCGAGGTCGGCTTGTTCAGTGTCAGCCTGCGACGAGACAGAAACATACTCCCCTGCTGCCATCGACATCGCACCCGCCACCAAGCCTGCAAGGCCTGCGGTCAGGATCGCGCCGGTGGAGGCTGCAGCGGACGCAACGCCGATCATCAGGCTGGCGGTCGACAGTATTCCGTCATTCGCGCCAAGCACCGTGGCGCGCAGCCAGCCGATGCGGTGGCTGTAATGATGCTCGCCGAGCGGAAAGGGTGAGGCCATGATCATCTCCTGGTTCCGGGAAATCAGGCGACAAATAGGAATGGGGGTCAAGCCTCCGGCTTGACGCAGATCAGATCGGAGGCGCTATGTATACATGCCGTCGCGCAGGTTGATGCCATGCTCGAGCCAGGCTTTCATGGCGCAAATCATTTGTGACCAGCCCATGCAATTGCCGTAGGAATTCAACAGGCCCTGATCCGTTGACGGCCACCCCTCTTCTGAAATGGAGACGATGGTGCGGCCATCCTCGGTCGGTTCGAACCGAATGGTGACGGTTGTTTTGGCGCCATCTGTTCCATCGCCATCCCATTCCAGGACGATGCGTTTGTTTTCCTCCACGTCTACCACATTGACGGGGAAGGCACCGGGAAAGTCGTGGAAATCCCATATGACCGTCGCGCCAGCCTCCAGTCGGCCTTTCGCACCGCCAGTAGTGAAATAGCCAGATAGCTGTTTGGGGTCTGCGACGGCCTCGAACACGTCCTCGACAGGGCGATTGATACGCCCGCTTACTTCGAATTTCAGGTTCATCGTAGCCTCCCGCTATCGCTTGCCAGATCCAAGTTAATGTTATAAAAAGACAACATGTCAAGCGATGATAAAACTGACCTGATTTTCAGGGCGCTGGCCGCGCCGGTCCGGCGAAGCATGATGGATGCGCTGAAAGATGCACCTCAGACGACGGGTGACCTCTGCGCGCAGTTCAGCCAGCTCAACCGGTGCACGGTGATGCAGCATCTGGGAGTGCTGGAAGAAGCTGACCTTGTGCTCGTGCGTCGGGTTGGTCGCCAGCGCTGGAATTATCTCAATGCCTTGCCGATCAAACATATTCATGAGCGCTGGATCGGGCGCTATGCTTCTGGTGCGGTCGCCCTGCTGGACCGCCTGAAAACTGATCTGGAAACTGAAACGGTCGCGTGAGCGTCGCAGCGTCCCTTGCACTCTGCGCCGGGCCCGGATACCCCTTTTAAATCTGGTTCTTATGGAGGGACGCCCGATGAGCCCCATTCTAGTAGTTCTGGCCGCAATCGTCGCGATCGCTGGCTTTGTCATTCTGATCTACAACGGCCTTGTGATGAAGCGTCAGAGGGTCAATCAGGCCTTCGCGGACGTGGATGTCCAGCTGAAACAGCGTCAAAACCTGATCCCGAATCTCGTGGAGACCGTGAAGGGCTATGCGAGCCATGAGAAGGAAACTCTGGATGCCGTCATTTCGGCGCGGAATGCCGCACAAAGCGCGAGCACACCGGGGGAAATGTCCGCGGCCGAAGGCATGCTGACCGCATCGCTCGGCAAGCTGTTCGCGCTCGCCGAAGCCTATCCGGACCTCAAGGCGAACACGAACTTCCTTGAACTTCAGTCGGAACTGTCTTCCATCGAAGACAAGCTCGCCGCCGCGCGCCGCTTCTACAATTCGGCTGTTCAGGACTACAACACGTCCCGCGAACAATTCCCCGGATCCATTGTGGCGGGCATGTTCAATTTCGAAGGTCGCGAATTCTTCGATGTCGGTGTCGAAGGACGAGAAGCCTTGTCCACGGTGCCAGAAGTCAAGTTCTAGGCTATACTGCTGCCTCCGGATCAGGAGGTGGGACCATGAAATATCTTACGATCAGTGCGGCGCTTGTCCTTGGGGCTTGCGCCTCAAATTCTGCCGGGTGGAGTGCATCCACCTGGAGCGGCCTGCCGGATCGCACCGTGGCGGGGGGCGGCTACAGCTTCTTTGCCTCACCGGCCGAGGGTCAGGGCTTCAAACTCAAATTCTCGGTCAAGACTGATGGCACATTCGGCGTGGCCGAAGCGCCGACCGAAGATGCGCTGGTCGAGGCCGCCAGGGCTGCAGCGCCGGAGGGCTGCAATTTCGTGTCTCTGGAGCGCAGCGCAGATGGCGGCGCCGTGGCCGACTATGATTGCGGCTGAGCCGCGAACCATGGCTCCAGCAGGCTGAGCGCTTCTTCGATCTGTGCTGTCGACAGCGCAAATGAAAACCGCATGAAGCGATGGCCTTCAACCGGATCGAAATCGACACCGGGGGCTGTGGCAATGCCGGTATCTTCGAGCAGTTTCAGGCAGAAGGCCAGGCTGTCATCGGTATACTTCGATATGTCGGCATAGATGTAGAACGCTCCATCCGGCGGCGCGATCTTTTCAAGCCCGAGGCGCGGCAGGGCTTCAAGCATCAATTCGCGATTGCGGCGGTAGACCTCGACATGGCCGTCCAGTTCCTCCGCGCCGACCATCGCCACGAGGCCAGCATGCTGGGACAGGG
>NZ_DFME01000023.1:0-8625 GCF_002375605.1 Hyphomonas sp. UBA3601
TGTTTTCGATGGGCTTTTCCTGGGGTGGCTTTGAAAGCCTGATCATCCCGTGCGACCCGCAACTGAAACGATCAAAAGGCCACTGGATTGACCAAAAGGTCGGCCCTCTGCTCCGCATACATGTCGGTTTGGAGACCGTAGATGACCTGATTGCCGATCTCCGGGCAGGGTTTGAGGCTATGGGGGAATAAGAGCGTGGAATTGGGGGCTCGCAAAATCGGATTGATGCTGGGCCCTGCCCTGGCCGCGCTCATGTTGCTGTTCGGCCCACCGGAAGGCCTCAACCATGCGGCCTGGGGCACGGGAGCTCTGATGGCGCTTATGGCGGTCTGGTGGGCCACCGAGGCTATTCCCATACCTGCCACGTCTCTGTTGCCGCTTTTTGTTCTGCCGCTCGTTGGAGCGGGCTCACCAGCCCAGACGGGCAGTGATTATGCCAACCATATTGTCATCCTGTTGCTCGGCGGCTTCATCGTTGCCCTCGGCATTGAACGCTGGAACCTGCACCAGCGGATTGCACTCAACGTCATCAGCCGGGTGGGCACGTCGCCCGGCGCTATTGTCTTCGGCTTCATGCTCGCAACGGCCGTCCTGTCGATGTGGATATCCAATACGGCCTCGACATTGATGATGGTCCCCATCGCCATCTCAGCCAGCGCTGTGCTTGGGAGTGTTTCGAAACACTTCACCACGGCACTCCTGCTCGGTGTTTGCTACGCAGCTTCCATCGGTGGGGTCGCCACCCCGATCGGCACGCCGACCAATCTGATTGCAATCAGCTGGTTGCAGACCGAAGCGGGTGCTCATATCGGGTTCGCACAATGGATGGCCTTTGGCCTGCCGGCCATGGCGCTATTATTGCCGGTCGCATGGTGGAATGTCACACGCGGTATGCCGGTCCGCTCCGAAAATGCAGAAGCTGTGTCAGCTCACGTCAAATCCCAGCTTATCGGCATTGGCAAAATGACCGTCCAAGAAACCCGCGTCGCAATCGTTTTCGGGATCACAGCCACCCTATGGCTGCTCAGACTGCCACTTCAGCTATTCCTCGAAGCGTCTGGAATAGAGTTGCTCGCGAATTATGGTGGCGCGGAAGTCGACATGATGATCGCGATCTTCGGCGGGGTACTCATGTTTCTGGTCCCGGCGGGCGGCGGTGAAGATCGTGGCCTGCTCAACTGGCAGGAAGCTGAACAAATTCCGTGGGGCGTGTTGCTCCTGTTTGGTGGCGGCATCGCAATGGGCAAGGCCATTTCGCGCACCGGACTGTCGGAATGGATCGGCGAGAATCTGCGTGTTCTGGACGTGCTCCCGCCGCTAATCTTCATCGTTATTGTGGTTGCTCTGGTCATCTTCCTGACGGAAGTCACCTCAAACGTGGCCACAATGACCACGCTTGCACCCGTACTGGGTTCGCTCGCTGTTGCGCTCGGCACAGCTCCGGAAAGCCTGCTCGGCCCGGCCGCCGTGGCAGCGTCCTGTGCCTTCATGCTGCCGGTTGCCACCGCACCAAACGCCATCGTCTATGGCACGGGCCACATCACCATCCAGCAGATGATCCGCAAGGGCTTCTACATCAATCTGGCAGGTATCGTGATCATCGCTGCGGTAGGCTACTGGATCGCTCCGCTGGTCCTGTAGAGGAATCCAGCGACACGCGCCGAATTCCTCCTACACCCGACAAGCCTGCGTCCCTCAATCCCAGCCCCGTCTGCAGCAAGGCATACAGGGGCAAGCTGAACGCCACCTGAACTTAGGTTAACTCAGGCAGCTGGTGGCTCGCTGACCTGGACCATCAGTTTGCCTAGATTCTTGCCTTCGAAGAGACGCGACAAGCTGGCTGGTGCATTTTCCAGACCATCGACAATGTCCGCCTCGAACTTGATCTTGCCGGCCATCAACCATTGCGCCATCTGCTGAATGCCTTCCGGAAACCGCGGGAAGTAATCGATCACGATGAACCCTTTCAGCAAAGTCCGGCGCATCAACAGGTTCGAGAAATTGTACGGCCCCGGCACGGGGTCAGTTGCATTATAGGTGCTGATCAGTCCGCATAGCGGCATGCGCGAGAAATCATTCAGACGCGCAATCACTTCATCCATGATTTTGCCGCCCACATTCTCGAAATTGACGTCGATTCCCTTCGGACAGTGCTTGTCGAGCGCTGCCCCAACGTCTTCCGTCTTGTAGTTTATCGCAGCATCGAAGCCGGCCACCTCGGTCAGCCATTTGCATTTCTCGTCACTGCCCGCGATGCCAACAACCCGGCAGCCTTGGATCTTTGCAATCTGTCCCACCATGGAGCCGACTGCGCCGGCCGCCGCAGAGACGACCACCGTCTCGCCAGCCTTTGGCTTCGCAATATCCATCAGTCCGAAATAGGCCGTCATGCCAGTTGCGCCGAGCGGCCCCATATAGGCGGTCAGCGGCACACCTGGCAGGCGCGGCAGTGCGTTCAGCGAACTTCCGGGCAGATTCGAATAGAGCGACCAGGTACCGAGACCCGTGTTTACGATGTCTCCTTCCTTCAGCCCGTCAAAACGGCTTTCGGTGACCACGGCCAGACCGCCGCCACGCATGGCATCCCCGATGCCGACGGGCGGCAGATAACCATCCACATCGCTCATCCAGATGCGATTGGTCGGGTCGAGGGACAGGTAAATCAGGCGGGTTCGCACTTCACCATCTTCCAACGGCACAAGCGGAGACTCGACCAGTTCGAGGTCTCCCTCCTTCAGGTCACCTACAGGCCGCTGACGCAAAACCCAGCTCTTGTTCATCTCAGTCATTTTTATCCTCCCATGTCTTGACCGGGAGGCTAGGTCGAATTCCGGCTAGCGCAAGACTCCGCGTCTCGTCATCCGCCACGCATATGCAAGCAACAAGGCACCAATCAGGATGATGACTGCCGCAAACGCGGGATTTGAAGCTCCTTCCGGAACATCTTTCAGCGACATCCCATGAACCATGGATGCGAGCGCGGCCAGCAGCGATATCAAGAACGCCCAAACGGCAAACCGGCTGCGCAACAGGAGCAGAATGGATCCGATCAACGCGCCCCAGACGCCGAATGCCCAGATGACATACTGCCAGACTGGAAACGAATAGAAAAAGGCTCGCTGCTCTTCCGTGAAGTTCGACATATACGGCGCCCAATGGGTCACTGTGGCGGTGTAATCAAACGCGCCAAATCCGTTCCACAGTACCGCAAGAATACCCACGACCCAGAGATGCCAAGGCGTACCGGCGGCTTGTGGTTCCAGTGTTTCACTCATGCTTCCCTCCCAGAATTGTACGCGCAAGTTTACGCTGCGACGGCGCATTCGGCAAATCCCTATAGGTGAGGGTGCAATACCCCCTTCCGGATGGGTGACGTCGCGCATGACACGGGCTACACATTCGGCCAGCAAAGGATTCCCGAACCATGGCCACTGCCCCCGTCAACAAGGACAGCCACCTCTACCTGGTAGATGCCAGCGCATACATTTTTCGCGCTTTCCACGCCCTTCCCCCTCTGACCCGGGCCAGCGATGATTTGCCAATCGGCGCCGTGAGCGGGTTCTGCAACATGTTGTTCAAGCTGCTGGAAGATCTGAAGGGCGACGAGCGGCCCACCCATTTCGCCTGCATCTTCGACAAATCCTCCATCACGTTTCGCAATGAACTGTACGACCAGTACAAAGCGAACCGCTCGGAACCCCCGGAAGAACTGCGCCCCCAATTCCCGCTCGTGCGCCGCGCCGCCGAAGCCTTCGCGGCCCATGCCATCGAGAAGGAAGGATTCGAAGCCGACGATCTGATCGCCACCTATGCGCGTCAGGCCGAGGCGAAAGGCGCTCGCGTCACCATCGTCTCATCTGACAAGGACTTGATGCAACTTGTTTCCGATACCGTCCTCATGCTCGACACGATGAAGAACAAGACAATGGGTCGTGAACAGGTCTTTGAGAAGTTCGGCGTCGGCCCGGAAAAGGTCGTCGACATCCAGTCACTTGCCGGAGACAGCGTCGACAATGTACCCGGGGCCCCCGGAATCGGCGTGAAAACTGCGGCCCAGCTGCTGGATGAATATGGCGACCTCGACACGTTGCTCGCCCGCGCTGAAGAAATCAAACAGCCAAAACGCCGCCAGACCCTGATCGACAATGCCGATCTCATCCGCATTTCCAAGCAATTGGTGACGCTCAAAGACGACGTGCCGCTCGACGTACCGCTCGAAGACCTCGCCGTGCAGGATCCGGACCCAGACACGCTGATCAATTTCCTGGAAGAAATGGAATTCCGCACCATCACGCGGCGCGTGCGGGAAATGATGGAACTCGAAGGTACCTTGGAGTCCGCCCAGCCCGCAGAAGATCCGATCGACCGCAGCAAATACATCTGCATCCGCGATTTCGAAGAGCTGGAAGAGTGGATCACACGCGCCACCAAACAGGGCTATGTTGCAGTTGACACCGAGACCGACAGCCTCGATTCCATCGCGGCCAACCTTGTCGGCGTATCCTTGGCGCTCGCACCGAATGAAGCCTGCTACATCCCGCTCGCGCATGTCGATCCAGACAATGCGGGCGACGGAGACATGTTTGGCGCAGATCCGCCACGGCAGATCCGCATGCAGGATGCACTGCGCGCTCTGAAACCGATGCTCGAAGATCCGGCGATCCTGAAGATCGGGCAGAATATCAAGTACGACCTCTCGGTCTTCGCCACTCACAACATCGATGTCGCGCCGATTGATGACACGATGTTGCTGTCTTACGTATTGAATGCGGGCAAGCACAATCACGGCATGGACACGCTGTCGGAGCGATACCTGCAGCACAACACTATTCCGTTCAAGGAGATTGCCGGAACGGGCAAGTCGCAGGTGACGTTCGATCGGATCGCGCTGGACAAGGCGACAGAATACGCCGCCGAGGATGCCGACATCACCCTGCGCCTGTGGCAGGTTTTCAAGCCCCAGCTGCGCACGGAAAAGGTCATGACGGTTTACGAAACGCTGGAACGCCCGCTCGTCCCCGTCCTCGCCCATATGGAGCAGGAGGGGATCAAGGTCGACCGCGATCACCTCTCGCGCCTGTCATCCGATTTTTCCCAACGCATGGCTGCGCTTGAGGCCGAAGCGTATGAACAGGCTGGCCGCGAATTCAATATCGGCAGCCCGAAACAGCTCGGGGAAATCCTGTTCGACGAAATGGGTCTTGAGGGCGGCAAGAAGACCAAGACTGGCGCATGGCAGACGGACGCCGACGTGCTCGAAGGGCTCGCTGCAGAAGGCCATGGCCTGCCCCGCACGATCGTCGACTGGCGAACCCTCTCCAAGCTCCGGTCGACCTATACCGAAGCACTGCAAGCGGCGATCAATCCCGACACAGGGCGCGTGCATACCAGTTACTCGATGGCGGTTGCCCAAACTGGTCGCCTGTCCTCCACAGATCCGAACCTTCAAAACATTCCCGTTCGCACCGAGGAGGGCCGCAAGATCCGCGAAGCCTTTGTCGCCGAAAAGGGCAATGTTCTGGTCAGCGCGGACTACAGCCAGATCGAGTTACGTATCCTGGCGCATATAGCCGATATTGATGCGCTGAAGGACGCCTTCAAGGAAGGCCTCGACATCCATGCCCTGACGGCCAGCGAAATGTTTGATGTGCCTATCGAAGGCATGGACCCCATGGTCCGCCGTCAGGCAAAGGCGATCAATTTTGGTATCATATACGGCATTTCCGGCTTCGGCCTCGCACGCCAGCTGGGCATTCCCCAGAGCGAAGCCAGCGAGTACATAAAAACCTATTTCAAACGCTTCCCCGGAATCCGCGCATACATGGACGAGACCAAAGCTTTCGCCAAGGAGCATGGATACGTTACCACCGCCTACGGACGGAAAATCAATCTCTCTGGTATCAAGTCCAAAGGACCACAGCGCTCCTTTGCTGAGCGCCAGGCCATCAACGCGCCCATTCAGGGATCCGCTGCCGACATCATCAAACGCGCCATGATCCGCATGCCAGATGTACTGGCCAAAGCAAGCCTGTCTGCGCGTATGCTGCTTCAGGTCCATGATGAACTCGTCTTTGAATGCCCGGAAGCCGAGGCCGACAAATTGATCGAAACCGTGAAGACCACCATGCAGGGAGCCGCCGGACCGTCACTTCAGCTATCTGTACCCTTGGTTGTCGACGCGCGCGCCGCCAGCAACTGGGCCGAGGCGCACTAAAGAACATAAACAAGTTTTCACACTTAGGGCCTCCCCTCTATGTTAGCATTCCCGTCAGACGGGAAGCAAAACATGGTTCGCAGGATCGTAGTCGGAATGATCGCAGCATGCATGGGGGGCGCAGCGACAGCGGAGGTGGATTTATCCAAACTCAGGGCTCAGATTGAGCGCGCAGTGAAAAGTGAGGACTTGTCCGCAATAACCACAGTGTTCGGACCTGAAGTCCAGATCATGCCGGAATACCAGAAGACAATGACCGGACCGGACCATGCGGCCCTGTACTACAAGACGCTGTTTGACGGCATCGACATCAATTTGTTTGACAAAACCCTCACCGAGACAATTCCGATCGACATGTTAAAAGTGGACATCGGCGCGTTCACTCTGAACTATACTGCAGCGCAGTCCGCTGAGGCGAAGGAAGTATCCGGGCACTACTTCGATGTCTGGGAAGAAAGTGCGGCTGGCGATTACGTGCTGATCGCACAAACTTGGAATTTCGACAGCGTGTACACGGAAATCCGGGAAACCACGATGTTCGACACTCTGCCTGGCATACATCTGGCCTTCACGCCATCAGTCCCAGTCGATTCCGGCGCGGCGTTCGATCACCTCGCCGTCAACCTGTACAATGATGCTGCGATGATAAGACAGCAATCCGACATTCTTTACCATGTCTACTCAGAAGATGCCGTTATGTACCCACATGACAGTGGACCGAGAGTTGGGCAGGAGGCCATCAAGGAATTCCTTGAAGACTATACGTCTGGCTGGCCCAGTTTTGACTATATAAAAACGGCGTCACACAGAATAGAAGGCACCGCACCTTACGCAATGTCACTGATATCCTACAATCTGCGCTGGGACTCATTGGATAATTCCGGCGTCTCCATCGGCAAGGGCATCCGCATCATGAAACGAAACGAGGATGGATCATTGCGAACCTACAGGCTTATATCAATGCACGACCAATAAAGTTGCGTCGCCGCCCCGGCGCGGGTGAGCAACCGGGACGGCGAACAGGTCAGACCTCCGTCAGAATATCCGGATATGGAAGGCGGGACTTCGGGAGCGAGGCGTTATAGTCCTGCTCAGGATCGTGATAGCCGAGCGGCACTACAACGAGCGAGGAGAAGCCCCTCTCGCGCAGGCCGAACTCGGCGTCGAGCACTGCCGTTTCAATGCCTTCCATCGGCGTGGAGTCTATGCCCAAGGTGGCTGCGCCCAACATGAACTGGCCAATATTCAGATAGACCTGCTTATCCATCCAGTGCTGGACATCCTTCAAGTCCTGCTTATGGAGGTTCACGAACATTGACCGGCCACCGTGCATGGCGGGCTTGTGCGTGTCTTTGTCCACATCGAAGCGACCGTCTTTGTCTTCCTGTTCCAGCACATGCTGGAGATAGTCTTCATCCACGGCAAGGCGGCTGGCAAACACCACGACATGCGAAGCGTTCAGGATCGAGGGGCGGTTGAAGGGGTACTTCTCTGTTGCCTTGGCAACGCGCGCCTTGCCTTCCGGTGTTGAGGCGAGAATGAAATGCCAAGGCTGGATATTCGTGCTTGATGGACTGAACCGCAACAGCTCTTTCAGCTTTTCCACATTCTCGTCAGAGATACGACGTTTGGGGTCGTAGGCCTTCGTCGTGTAACGGGCCTTGGCGTAGTGAGTGATATCATGTTTCATGGGAGGGTCCTTTGATACTTGGAAAAATGGAAAGTTTCGGGAGGGGGATTGATCAGCTCTTTGCAGAGACGATTTCGAATTCGCCTTCGGACCGGACATAGAAAAGGCAATCCGCGTCCGCGCCGCAGGCGAGATTATCGCTTGTGTTGGCCTCAAGGCCGACATAGCCTCCCGGCGCAAGGGTCGCCGATTCCGCCTTGCCCTTCAGGTGCACTTCTGGCGCGCCAGAAATCGCCACAACCCGCAGGTCACTTTGATTACTGCGCAGGCGGGCGGACTGCCCAGCCGGCAGTTTGACCAGTGCGCCTTGTGCGCCATTGTTTTCCGGGGAGTTCCAAAGAAACGAAATTTTCGCGCCGCCGTCCCGGTCGATCCAGGTAATGTCTGAGGCATCAAGCCAAACGAGATTGGTGTGATCAAGGTTCACCGGGCGTTCGCCCGAATCGAAGGACTCATCCGCAGGTTTTACGAGATATGGACCGTCATCAATCTCGACATAGGCCATGTTGAACGCATCACCGGCCGACGTGACATGGGCCTCACCCGCCGGCTGGGTCCAGAATGAGCCGGCCGGCAGCCACATATCGGCCGCTCCCGGATCGTCATTGTGGATCACCCCTTCAATCACGACCCCGCGATATGTCACGTTGTGAATGTGGGGCGGAGACGAGAAACCTTCCTTGAACTGAACGAGGAAACCGGATTCACCGGCGGAGGGGCG
>NZ_DFME01000023.1:8787-22048 GCF_002375605.1 Hyphomonas sp. UBA3601
CCGCGCCGGGTTGAGCGGGCCCCATTCAACCGCTGAGACCGGGACGATATCCGCCCCTGACACACCGCGAGAAACATCCGGCGCGCTGGCGCACCCAGCGCCAGCAGATACGAACAGTAGCGCGCCCAACGCGCCAAAGGGGATTTTGCGTAAGGTTTCAGTCAGGGACATGGCCATTCTTGGGTCTCTCGAAGGGTGATTGGGAAGCAGGTTGCGTTACGGGATGTGGGCTCAATTGGTTGACGCCCCCCGATTTATTCATACAAACCAATTTCACAAGTACGCGCAATTTTGGCCTATACGCACAGAAAGTATACTGTAGAATATGACCCGCTTTGAAAAGTATGACTGCTCCGGCGGCTGCCCCGTGGAAGCTGCATTGGAAGTGATTGGCGGCAAGTGGAAAGGCGTCACGCTGTTTCACCTGCTGGACGGCGTGAAACGGTTTAACGAGTTGCAACGTGATGTCGGCAACGTCACCCAACGCATGCTGACCAAGCAGCTACGCGAGCTTGAAGATGCCGGCCTCGTCAATCGTGAGGTCTATCCAGTGGTCCCGCCAAAGGTGGAGTACAGCCTGACCAAAAAGGGCGAAACCCTGCGTCCGATCCTCAACGCACTGAAAGACTGGGGCGAGACACATGTCATGACCAGCTAAGTATTCAAAGGCTGGCCATTTAAGTACGAGCAATTTGAATCACTCCACCCCTCGTATAGTTTGAAGCAATTTGAAATTGCAATCCTGCATTCCTGACCTTAGCCTTGAGACGATTCACTAAAGAAGAAGGCCGGGAATGCATCCAATACTATTCAAGCTCTTAGTATGTTTTGTGCTTTCATTTGCTTGCAGCGCGAATGTTTTCGCTGACTATCCAGCTGCATATGTTGGAAAAGCGGAATTGCGCGACATTGCCGTCTCTCCGGACGGCACAGCGCTCGTTCTTTTGAAGACGGGCCACCAGGATGATATCGTCCAGAAGTTCGGGTGGGACGAGATCATGGTTGAGGACAGCGCCACCGGCGACACTCGATTAGAGATCAAGCAAACCTACACGTATTACAGTAAATCCGTGAACTGGCTATATGATTGGGTATCATGGCCATTCGATGACACTATTCTGTCGAGCGCCGTCGAGTTCACCGTTTCCGGAGACAAGTTCAAATCACGCTCAGTATTTCTGACCATCAACCCCGAAACGGGTGAAAAGAAAGTCCTCGCAGCCAGCAGAAAGAGAAACCTCGACAAGGAGCTCGATTCACCAAAGCTCATTGCGAGCGATGCAGAACGTCGCGAAGTCACTCTGGCCATACACAAAAAAGCATCTGTTGAGCTTGTTTCCATCAATGTGGACACAGGCAGGCAGCGTTTGCTGGATACAGCGAATTCGCGAACCCTAACATGGCTTCTGGATGACTCGATGCGTCCCGTAATGCGGATAGAAAAAAGCAAATCCGGCGGACTTCACCAATACTATTCAAGCCAGGATGGCGGTCGGAACTGGACACTGAGATTTCAACACGATCCTCTCAATGAAGGATTCTATCCGGTTTCCTATTCCTCGAAGAACAACAAATTTATCGTCGTGTCCCGGCCCGCAGACGCAGAGCATGCCGGCCTCTACGAATTCGATCTCCACACTGGTCAATTCGGCAAACAACTCTTCAGCGATTCCGAGTACGATCTCAGCTCCGCGCGCAAAAGACGCGGGTCTGATGACCTGCTCTACTCCGCACTCTGGAAGGACAAGCTCGAAAAGCACTGGTTCACACCAGAAGATGCCAAACTGGGACGAGCAATCGACTCTGCGCTTCCTGATGAAGCCAACTGGTCCGTATTCGACATGAGTCTGCATGGGCAGGCTTGGGTGATATATGTCAGCTCCCCAATCAATCCGGGAGCATATTATGTTTTGCGCAATGACCTGAAAAGACTTCGCAAGATTTCAGACGCGCGGCCTCATATCGATCTCAGTACGACATCAATGCCGCGACGGGTTGATTACCAGACTTCTGAAGGCCTTGCATTGCGGGGATATTTCACACCCTCCACACGTTCACCAGGTCACGCTCCGCTAATCGTCATGCCTCACGGCGGTCCTGTGTCTCGAGACGTGATGGATTGGGACGGATGGGCCCAGTATTTTGCGCATCGCGGATACGCAGTCTTTCAACCCCAGTTTCGCGGCTCTGGTGGCTTCGGCCAAACATTTGAGCGTCTGGGGCACGGCGAGTGGGGTAGAGCGATGCAACAAGACATTGCGGACGGAGTACACGCCCTCGAACAAGCCGGGCTGGTGAGTCCAGACCAGCCAAGAAGCATCGTGGGCGCGTCCTATGGCGGCTACGCTGCACTGGCAGCCGCAACCATGACTCCCGATGCCTACCAATGCGCGATAAGTTATGCAGGGGTGAGTGATCTTCCGCGCATGCTACGTCAGTACGACCCCTCAGACGCAGTGGACGCTTTCGTTCGGAATATCTGGACACAACGCATGAACAATGGACGCGATGATGAGACCGAATTGTGGCATCGGTCTCCAATATCCTACATTGAATATCTCAAGGCACCCGTGTTCCTGATTCATGGGACGGATGACGAAATCGTTCACATGGATCAGACCACTGCGTTCTATGATGCTGCGGTACAGGCTGGGAAACAGGCTCAAATACTCTTGCTGGATCATACCGGCCACCAGATTTACAGCGATGATACAAACACAGATTTGCTCGTCGCGATGAACACCTTTCTGGTGCAATGCATGCCGCCCGCCCCAAAAACGCCGACAATCAATGGAGCCAATCTCCCTTAAAATGCCGTAATGTGAGCCTTCGCTCGCCTTGATCCCTTGATTTCATTGCAATTGCATTGAAGGAGGGCTTTTGCCGTGACGCGAACCATGTTTGAACACCGTAGTGCAAGAAGACCGGATCCCGTTCACGGATATGGGTTGGTTGAGAAGGATAGAGCGATGACGACATTGGCGCTGGTGGATGATGACGAGAATATCGTTGCGTCCCTGAAGATCTTCTTCGAGGCCGAGGGCTATGATGTGCGCACCTACCATGATGGTGAGACGGCTCTCCCGGCATTAACGGAGACGCCGCCCGACATCGCTATACTGGACGTGAAAATGCCCCGTATGGACGGTATGGAATTGCTGCGTCGCCTGCGCCAGACCTCCGAATTGCCAGTCATCTTTCTGACGTCAAAAGACGAGGAAATCGACGAAGTTATCGGCTTCAATATTGGCGCCGACGATTTCGTGCGCAAACCCTGCTCCAATCGCCTGCTAGCGGAACGCGTCAAAGCCGTGCTCCGGCGTGCCCGCGGCGGCGTGGCCGGATCTGAAGAAGGTGACCAGAAGCCAATCGTGCGTGGCAAGTTGACGCTTGATCCGAACCGTCACGCCTGTACGTGGGATGGACATCCGGTCCGCCTGACCGTCACCGAATTTCTGATCCTGCAAGCGCTCGCCCAGCGCCCTGGCTATGTCAAAAGCCGCGACCAACTGATGGACGCCGCCTATGATGATCAGATCTACGTCGACGATCGCACCATCGACAGCCACATCAAGCGGCTTCGCAAGAAGTTCCGCGAAGTGACCGACGAATTCGATGCGATCGAGACCCTGTATGGCGTCGGCTACCGCTACACTGAATAGGCGCGGCACTTCGGAGATCTATATCGGCGGGGCGGGCGATACCCGCACCCGTCTCGTGGCCGCTTATGCGGAAGCGCGGCAACGTGACTTTGCGCATGAGGCCCATCATGATGCGCACTATTTTCCGCATTACGCGTTGCGGCGTATTCTCAATCTGGCCCGTCAGCACGCCGATGCCGGCCGCACGTTGATACTGGTCGGGCATAGTTGGGGCGGCGATACAGCGCTTCGTGTATTGAAGGCGCTCCAACCGCGCCGGGTAGATTTGCTTGTCTGCGTTGATCCAGTTCCCAAATCCCGGCTGAATCCCCCTCCGACTCCACGCAACGCCCGTCGGATCATCCATGTTGATGCAAGGCCAAGTCATCCGAATCGATCGGACCAGGTGAAGGAGATGGGGCAATGGTTCGGCGGCACACTGCGCCGAAGATTGTCGTCCGCCGATACGCGCATCGTCGCCGATCTGAATCATTTCGCCTTCGCCCAAATGATGTTGGCGCCCGGTGAAGACGGCCTGTCCGCTGCCCACCATATCAACGAACTGGACAGTCCTAAGCGATCCCGAGGCGCCAGCTCCAATTCGGCAAGCTCAGGACAAGTAAAATGAATCCCAGCCCGATCAGGAAGCTCAACGGCGAATACACACGTCGGTTAAGTGTTAGAAAAGGCGATTCAGGCGACGAGCGCTCGAACGCTGGCAGGACGCCGATGATGCCCCGCCCAAGAAACACTGTTCCTGCTGCCAGTCCTGCGAGGACCAACACGCCTTTCTGGATGACAGACGGCAACGGCAGAGAAAAGTACCCGCCCAGCCAAGCTGCCAGGACGGCGGCCGCAAACAGGCAAAGCGCTACCATGACGCAGGAAAATGCTGACGGCATCTTGGTTATACCCCGACGGCCCACGACCGCGCGGGCAAGTGCCTGCTCATTTGCACACGGGAAATTGCTGCCAAACGCCCACAGCAGGTGCAGACAGCCGAGAACGAACAACACAGCCACCAGAATAGGTGAAATGAACGGTGCAATCATGCGGACACTCCTGCGGCAATGCGGGGCAGTAAAATGCGCCGCCCACTTGCCGTTCCCTCCATCATTCAATAGCCAGACACGAGACTAACACAAGCAATAGGATAACTTCATGGCAGACCCGGAAAATACGCTTCTCCTCGAAACCTCCAAAGGCTCGGTAAAAATCGACCTGCGTCCCGACCTGGCCCCCGGCCATGTCGAACGCATCAAGGAGCTGGCCCGCGAAGGCTTTTACGACGGCATCGTCTTTCACCGCGTGATTGATGGATTCATGGCGCAAGTCGGTTGTCCACAAGGCACCGGCATGGGCGGTTCTTCCAAGCCGGACCTGAAGGCAGAATTCAATGCCGAACCCCATGTCCGCGGCACATGTTCCATGGCCCGCACATCGGCCCCGAACTCGGCAAACAGCCAATTTTTCATCTGCTTTGACGATGCCAGCTTCCTGAACCGCCAATATACGGTCTGGGGTCAGGTCAGCGAGGGTATGGACGTAATCGACCAATTGGCCAAGGGAGAGCCACCGCGGAACCCTGACAAGATTGTCAGCATGAAAGTGGCTGCCGACGCCTGATCTCAGGCAGGTAGAATCCCGTATGACGGACAGGAAAATCAGGCGAAAGGCGATTGCGCGCCACGGGTCGAAGATCTTCGGCTCACGCATCGCGCGTCTGATTTTCGCGTCCAATCTTGCGGGACTGGCCATCCTCATTATCGGCGCGATGGTTCTTAACGAAATGCGTGCCGGTTTTGTTGTCTCCAAGAAGCAGGATCTTGTTGCGCAAGCTCAGATTTTTACCAGCTTGCTTGGCGACGATGCAACCACGCCTGCCCCCATGCTCGATGATGAAGCCGCGCGCCAGACGATCGTGCGCCTTAACCTGCCCGAACGGGTTCGCGCACGTATCTATTCACCCGATGGCGAACTTGTTGGCGACAGCTTCTATCTTTCAGAGCGGGTCGACATTGACGCCCTGCCGCCGCTACAGGAGCCCAGCAGTTTTGCCAGGCTAGGTGCCAATCTGTCGGAATGGGCAAGCCGTACGCTCGGCCCGATCATGCCCCGGCGCAGTTCTGATGCGCTCGTCGCTCAGAGCTTTGAGGAAGAATTCGAGATCGCCGTGCGCGGTCAGGAAGCGGCCAGTCAGCGCTTTTCAGACCGGGGCCAGCGGATCATTTCCGTTTCCATGCCGATCCAGCGTGTGTCTGCTGTCGTGGGAGTCCTGACACTGGAATCGAATGATATTGATGAGATCATTCGCTCCGAACGCGCTGCACTCATCCCCTTCATCGGGGTCGCAGTTCTTGTCGCTTTCGTCACATCGGTCCTGCTGACTCTTGGTATTGCCCGCCCACTGCGCCGTCTATCGGTTGCAGCAGACCGTATCCGGGCCGGCGCATCCGATCGGATCGACATTCCGGCCCTGACCAATCGCAAGGACGAGATCGGCAACCTGGCCGCCTCCATGCAAAGCATGACCGAAGCATTGCTCGAACGGATTGAAGCAAATGAACAATTCGCTGCTGACGTGGCCCATGAGCTGAAGAACCCCCTCACCTCTATACGCTCGGCCGTCGAAACCGCTGACCGGGTGCAGGATGATCCGGTCGCGCTTGAACGCCTGCGGCAAGTCATCGCCCAGGATGTGAAGCGACTGGACCGTCTGATTACAGATATTTCAAACGCATCCCGTATCGAAGCGGAAATGACGCGGGTGCCGACGGAGCAAATGGACATTGCCGGATTCGTCCACGATGTCGTGCAGACCTATGAGGCCTTCAGCCGCGAGGAGCGATCAGTATCGGTTCATTTCCGAGATGATACGATGGGTGCACGCCTGCTTGTCCGCGGGCGTGATGGCCCGCTCGGCCAAGTTGTTCGCAATCTGGTAGACAATGCGCGCTCTTTCTCGCCCCCTGGCGCAGAGGTCAATGTGATTGTCGACCAATCGAATGATGGCCCGCAAACCATCGCGCGGATCATGATCGAGGATAGCGGCCCGGGTATACCTGAAGACAAACTGGAAAAGATCTTCAGCCGCTTCTATACGGACCGTCCGGCTGGAACAGCTTTTGGCAACAATTCCGGCCTGGGACTTTCAATCGTACAACAGATCGTCACGACCCATCGCGGCAAGGTCTGGGCTGAAAACCGCGCAGAAGGGGGCGCGCGGTTCATTGTTGATCTTCCCGCGATCTAGGTCGTTACCGGTTCTTTCGGTTATCGATCAGATCATCGACAACTTCCGGTTCTGCCAATGTCGATGTGTCGCCAAGATTTGAATACTCGTTCTCGGCAATCTTGCGCAGGATGCGGCGCATGATCTTGCCAGACCGTGTCTTAGGCAGACCGGGCGCGATCTGGATAAGGTCAGGGCTCGCAATCGGACCGATTTCCTGGCGGACATGCTGGATCAGATTCTTGACCAGCGCATCATCCACTTCGACGCCCTGACGCAATGTGACATAGGCATATATGCCCTGCCCCTTCACATCATGCGGATAGCCAACCACAGCGGCCTCTGCGACAGCATCATGGCTGACCAGTGCGCTTTCGACTTCAGCGGTACCCATGCGATGACCGGAGACATTGATCACGTCATCAACGCGGCCGGTGATCCAGTAGAAGCCATCCTCGTCGCGGCGGCAGCCATCACCGGTAAAATACGTGCCGGGATAGGCCGTAAAATACGTGTCGATGAATCGCTGATGATCGCCGTAGACCGTTCTCATTTGTCCCGGCCAACTATCCGTGATCAGCAGATTGCCGTCGGCCGCGCCTTCCAATTCGTTACCGTCCGCGTCCACCAGCACTGGCTTCACGCCAAAGAAAGGATGACTGCCGGCGCCCGGCTTCATTTCGGTCGTGCCCGGCAACGGAACAATCATGGTACCGCCTGTCTCGGTCTGCCACCAAGTGTCGACGATCGGACACCGCGCTTCACCTACGACGTGGAAATACCATTCCCATGCTTCCGGATTGATCGGTTCGCCAACTGTGCCCAGCAAACGGATCGACTTGCGCGATGTCTTGTTCACTGGCTCTTCGCCTTCGCGCATCAGTGCGCGAATAGCGGTTGGCGCGGTGTAGAAGATGGTAACGTTCTGCTCGTCGCACACCTGCCAGAACCGCGAAGCATCCGGATAGGTCGGCACACCTTCAAAGACGAGACTTGTTGCGCCATTTGCCAGAGGTCCGTACACGATATATGTGTGCCCGGTTACCCAACCCACATCTGCCGAACACCAGAACACGTCATCTTCCTTGAGGTCAAATACATACTCGTGCGTCATTGACGCCCAGACAAGATAACCGCCAGTGGTGTGCATCACGCCTTTAGGCTGCCCCGTCGAGCCAGACGTGTAGAGGATGAAAAGAGGATCTTCGGCATTCATCGGTTCGGGCGGGCAGTCGGCGGAGATACCCTCGGCAGCCTCGTGCAGCCAATAGTCCCGCCCCGCCTCCATGTTGACCTCAGCGCCTGTGCGCTTCACGACCAACATCTTCTCAACCACACCTCCGGCAATCTCGGCGGCCTTGTCGGCGTTTACCTTCAACGGCACACGACGACCACCCCGCACGCCTTCATCGGCTGTGATGAGGAATTTCGAGTCGCAATCGGTAATTCGCCCTGACAATGCCTCGGGGCTGAAGCCCCCGAACACGATGGAATGTACTGCGCCAATTCGCGTGCACGCCAGCATCGCATATGTGGCTTCGAGAATCATCGGCATGTAGATCGTGACGCGATCGCCCTTTTTTACACCCATCTTCTTCAGCACGTTTGCGAACTTGCAGACCGCGGCGTGCAACTGGCGATAGGTCATCTTGTGGGTGTTGCCGGGCTCGTCGCCTTCCCAGATCAACGCGACCTTGTCACCACGCGTTTCCAAGTGGCGGTCCAGGCAGTTTGCCGACACATTAAGGACACCATCAGAATACCATTTCACATGTAGATCGCCGGTCTCCCAGGAGACATCCTTTACGACCGTGTAGGGTTTGATCCAGTCGAGCCGCTTGCCGTGCTCCCCCCAGAAAGCCTCCGGGTCTGAGATCGACGCGGCATACATCTCTCGATAGGTTTCCGGGCTCAGGTTCGCCTTTGCTGCAAACTCCGCCGGCACTGGATAGGTTTTCGCTGCGTCGCTCATGAAAGGCTCTCCGTCTGGCATGTTTTCTGTTCTCACCTCAGAATGCATACTTTGTCGAGAAGGTGAACCGGGTGATCGAGCCATCAGCTCCACTTTCGACCTCGCGGAGGCCGTGCATCAATTCGGTCCCCAGTGTCACATTCGGCGCAACGTCCCAGAGAATGGCCCCGAACACCGACTGGACAGACGATGTCACCGTGTCAGCCAGATAGTCCGGATTGTCGATGAACAGGCCGGAATAGCCGCCGCTAAACCGCGCCGTTTCCCCGAAAGCGTGGCGCCAGGCAATCAGCCCGCCATATGAGGGCACCGCTTCCAGCTCCCCGTTCGGGTCGAGGGCCGTCGAGCGGCTGGCGGCCAGCCCGACATAGCGGCCGATCCCGTCGCCTCCGACCAGGTTGAAGCGGATGTCATCGGTGTCCCCAACATTCAAGCGGCCCGAGACGCTGAGGCCATATCCGAAGGTTTCGTCTTCGACCGTGCCGAAATCGGCCCGCAGCTGGCGCGCGATGCCGGCGATCGAGACATTGCCGAATTCACCGCTCATATTGTAGCGGGCCACGACGTCCGGGATGAGATTCTCGTCCCGCGCTCCCGAATTCAGGGTTGTCGTGTTCGGATTCTCGACGGCAAACATCCAGTTGCCATGCGTGTAACGTATCTGCGGCTGGCGCACGAACACCATGCCGTCCGACAGGATAAGGAAGCTTGCGCTTTCCGGAATGGCTGACGTGTTCTGGAAGGTCGACCATTCCTGCCCGACCAGCCAGTTGCCATGTTTCATGAAGGCCCGACGCAAACGTGGCGAGTAGGAGTTCGAGACCAGTTCATTGCCCTGCCCCGATCCGAGGAAATCCATCTCGATATGCGCGCTGAGCGTCTTGTCGCCCACAGGCCGGGATGCGGCCAGGAAGAAACGAGTGGATTCAGCAGTAAAGTCCGTGGACGTTGTTCCGTCCCCACCGATGGGTGTCGCACCGGGAATGTAAAAGTCGCGCGCGATGGAACTGCCGGAGATGGCGCCATCGCTCAGCGAGGTGACATGCACGTCCGCATCCACAAAGCCGCCGAACTTCAGCGTCGTGTCACCGACCCTGAATCCATCTGTCGGAGGAGGAGGCGCGGCCTCCGGCTGGGCGGCGACCGGCTGGACGCGGACGATTTCTTCATGCCCGGCGCGCGTCGCGGCCAGTTCGGATTTGAGTTCGGAAACCATGGCCTCGAGCGCTGCGATCCGCGACTCAAGATCATCCGCTTCCGCAGCGGCGCCGAGACTTGTCGTCAGAGCTGCCGAAGACAACAGCAGGGCCTTGAAAGTACGAGACATGCATTCCTCCCTCATATTGATTATGAGAAGGAGTATCCGTTGCTTGTGCTCGGGCCGCCATTAGCCATTGGTGCTACGACAAAAGTCGTAGTGCGCTGCGGCGCGATCCATGACATACTACACAGGTTCTGGTTAAGTCCACAGACCGCAAAAGCGGCACGGATTCGGGGAGGAATATCGTGGTACAGGCACCGCGCGTGCTGATCGTGGACGACCATCCATTGTTTCGTGACGCGCTGGAAACCGCACTGGAATGCGCCTATCCCGCTGGCGCCGCCGCCTCGCATGCATCCAGTCTTTCAGATGCCCTGGCCCGCCTGCAGGCCGATGACGTGGATTTGGTGCTGCTTGATCTCAATCTCGGCGACTCGGCAGAGTTCGAGGGCCTTACCCGGCTGCGGGCCGCCAGGCCGGACTGCCCCGTTGTGGTTGTATCCGCCACGGAAACGCCAGAAGCCTTTGAAACGGCCCGTATGCTCGGTGCGGCCGGATACCTCCCCAAGAGCATGTCCCTGGACGACCTGTCGGCGGCGCTCGCCACGACGCTGGATGGGGGGCAATGGTTTCCGGAATGTGTCGGAAAGTCCCTGCCAGCCAATTGTGCCGCCGAACGCATTGCCAGCCTCACCCCGGCCCAGAGACGCGTGCTCGCCCGATTGTCCGATGGCCTGCTCAACAAGCAGATCGCCTATGAAATGGATATTTCCGTGGCGACGGTGAAGGCGCACATGACAGCGATCTTCCGGAAGCTCGGGGCGAACAATCGCACACAGGCCTTGCTGATCTATCAGGACGCCACATCGCTGACCGATTGAGCCGCGCTTTCCGTCCCTCCGGCAGTGGCACAGTCTTTCAGAAATTTGCGGATGTCCGCCGGATTGCTCGGCTTGTGAAGGATGGCAATGCCGACCGTCCTGGCGGATGACGATTCGGCGGTGGACGTGGCTGCGGTCAGCAATAAAACATTGCCGGCATGGGCGAGCCGCTTGCGTAGTCCCAGGAGCAGATCCAGTCCATTCTGCCCGTCGCCGAGATTGAGGTCTGCAATCACTGCGTCAAATTGCGCTGACTGCATGGCAGCCAGCGCCTCTTCAGGTGTCCGGACACAGGTCGCCTGACACTCCCAGCCTTTCAGCAACCGGCTCATGCCGTCAACAATGGCAGGCTCGTCATCCACGAACAGGACGCGCAGGCCGACCAGATCCCGGTCAGCCGGCTCAACCGGCGCCGACTGCATCCGGCGCGGGCGTCTATGCAATTCAGCCATTGGCACGGTCACCGAGAAAACACTGCCGCGACCCGGTGTCGACTGCACATCAATGGACGCCCCCATCAGACCAGCCAGACGGCGCACGACAGACAGGCCAAGCCCTGCTCCCCGAATGCCGGTATTGTCGGAATCCTCATACCGACGAAACTCCTCGAAGATCCGTTCCAGACGGTCTGCCGGTATGCCAGGCCCGGTATCGTGAACTTCGATCCTTACCGCATCCCCGCGTCGGCGTGCCCCGACAAGGACTCCGCCCGACTGTGTATATCGCCGGGCATTCGAGATGAGATTGCGCAGAATGCTCTTGAGAAAATCCGGATCGGCAAGCACTGCCAGCTGTGTGGGTGCCAGCCGCACGGAAAGCCCCGCCGCCTGCGCCATCGGAAGCGCCTCGTCGACCAGGTCTTCCATCAACGGGCCCAAGGGAAGGCGTACGGGGACTGCCTCGACCTGGCTATGGTCCAAACGGGATATGTCGAGCAATCCCTTGAGCAATTCATCTGCAGACTGAATGGATCGGTCCGCGCGTGCCGCCAGATCACATTCTGTGTCACTGGCCATGAGCGATCCAAGATACAGCCGCGCGGCGTTCAGCGGCTGCAACAGGTCATGACTCGCCGCAGCCAGGAAGCGCGTCTTGGACGCATTCGCGCCTTCCGCCTCTTTCCGGGCAAGGGTGAGATCTTCTGCCATTTGCTCAAGCTCACGGGTTCGCGTCTTGACCCGGCTTTCCAGCAACTCGTTTGCCTCAACCAGGGCGCGTTCACGCAGCTTGTCGTCGGTAATGTCAGCAAAAGTGGTGACATACCCGCCGCCCGGCATGGGGTTGCCGCTGATGCGCAGGTAGCGCCCGTCCGGATTTCGCCTTTCATAGGTATACGGACTGCCGGATCGCATATGTCCGACGCGCCTGCGCGCCTCCTCGACAGGATCCCCATCGATCCAGCCAGTGTGGATGTTGTGCTCGATCAGTTCAGCCACGGGAACACCGACGCCCACCTTGTCCGCCGGATAATCGAACAAGTCCACATAGGCCGTATTCCAAGCTACCAATCTTTGATCGGAATCCACGACGCTGATCCCCTGCGGGACATTCTCGAGCATGGATTGCAGCATGTGGCGTTCAAACCGGGCCGCCTGCGTCTTGTGATCCAGCATGGACAGAACATCCGGCAGGGCCACATCGCTGCCACCGATCGCCGAGGAAAGGACGACCCGTGCCGAAGATGAACCGAGTGCGCTGGCGAGCAGTTTCTCGGTGCGCTGGACCAGTCTCCAGTCCGCAGGCGCATCTCCGGTTGCGACAATACCTGTTTCAGTCTCGAACTGGTCAAAGGCATGGTCCACCGCTTCCGGCGTGAGAAAGCGGGAAGCGAGTGTCTTCAGGCCATTGGGCGACACCTGGAAGGCGTGGCTCTCGACCGCGCCTTCCGCGATCTCGACCACTTCATCGCCGCTGACAAAGGCGGATGCCTGAACCCGGTCCCTCAACCGTTCCCGTGATCGCATCGATACGATTGCGAACAGGAACAGATTGGTGCCAAGGCTCCACAGGACGCCATGGGTCAGACTGTCATCGATCCGCAATCCGAACAGAGCATGCGGGTCCAGAACCCTCGGCACAAGCGCGGCCATCGCATCATACCCGAAAATTGCGGGCAGGAAGAGCGTGTAGGCCCACAACCCCATCCCCGCGACCAGACCTGCGAGGACACCGGACCGACGCCCACCTCGCCAAGTGACCGCCCCGATCAGCGCCGGAGAAAATTGCGCTGCCGCGGCAAAGGACAGGAGGCCGATCTGGGCCAGCGCACCTGTC
>NZ_DFME01000023.1:22195-55868 GCF_002375605.1 Hyphomonas sp. UBA3601
CAGCGCACCTGTCCCCGCCACGCGGTAATAGGCATAGGCGAGAAGCAGCACGACCACGATCACGATGCGCCGGGCCGACACGATCCTTGATCCGGCATCTCCGCTAAGGCTGGCAAATCGTCCGGACTGCATAATGGCCGGCACGACCAGATCATTCGTGACCATGGTGGACAGGGCGACAGTGGAGATGATGACCATGCCGGTCGCAGCTGAAAAGCCGCCCAGAAAGACGAGGGTCGCCAGCAGGCCATTGCCTTGTTCGAGAGGCAGATCCAGGACGAACAGATCCGGCTGCGCTGCCGCGCCGAAGAGGCTCAGACCAGCCATCGCGATGGGCACCACGACCAGACTCGTGAGCAACATATAGAGTGGGAACACCCATCTGGCCGTATCAAGATCCTTCTGCCCCTGACGCTCGATCATGGCGACATGGAATTGGCGCGGCAGGCAGACAATGGCCGCCGTCGACAGAAGCGTCATGGTCAGGAATCGTTCCGACACGGAAAAGCGGTCAAAGGGCTGTGTGGCCAATTCACGATCCGGCAAGCCCCCCTGCACCAGAAGGAACACCGACAGGATCGCAACAGCCACCAGTGCGGCGAGCTTGAGCACGGCCTCCAACGCCAGCACGCGCATCAGGCCGGAATTGTGCCGCGTGGCGTCCGACTGTCGCGTGCCGAACAGGATGGCAAAAATCGCCAGCACAATAGCGGTCAGCAGAACTGTTTCATTGGTCGGTGTGTTGATCGCGCCGTCTGCGCCATATGCCAGTGCCTGAAAGCTCATGCCGATGGATTTCAGCTGCAGTGCAATATAGGGCAGACTTCCTGCGACGGCGGCCAGCGTTGCAGCGGCAGCAACCGCGCGGCTCTTGCCATACCTGGCCGACAGGAAATCAGACAAGGAAGAGATGCCCTCTCGCTGTGTGACATCGCCGATCCGGCGCACGATGCCGGGAAATGCCACGAAGACGAGCGTCGGGCCAAGATAGATGGTCAGATAGTCCCACCCGCTTTGCGCCGCAGTGCCAACCGCGCCGAAATAGGTCCAGGAGGTACAGTAGACGGCCAATGCCAGCGCATAGACGAGCGGATGCTGGACAAAGCCCGGCCGCGTGGCTTGCCGGTCGCCCTGCCAGGCGATCAGGAACAATCCAAGCATGTAGAGCGTCGTTGCGCCCAGGATCAGCCAGACCGGCATGAACACCTCTCTATGCGTCTTCCCCCAGCATACACGTCCTGACGCCCCGGCAAATGCGCCCTTTGTCTAAAGCCTCTGCTGCAGGCATGAAAAAGCGGGCGGCCCGGAGAGGGAGGCCGCCCGCAGCAATCACCGGGAAGTGGCGCGCTACTCTGCCGGGATCGGCGCCATGTCCTGATCGGCGATGCCATGCGGCGAGCGCTGTCCGGGGACCCGGATGTCCTCGACCAGGTCCTGGATGTCCTGCGGAGGCGGGGCCGTGACAAGGGCCACCACGATCCCCACAGCCAGGGACAGGAACATGAACAGGAAGCCGATGCCTTCAGGCGACACACCGAACCACCAGTTCGCCGGATCCGTGTCGACGAACTTGAAGTAGTAGATGTAGCTGAAGGTCGAGACGAGCCCCGTCAGCATGGACGCAATCGCGCCTTCCCGGTTCATCCGCTTCCAGAAGATGCCCAGAACGATGACCGGGAACAGGGACGCTGCCGCCAGTCCGAAAGCGAAGGCCACCACCTGCGCCACGAAGCCCAGCTTGGCCGTGTTCATCCCCATGATTCCAGCCAGGATCACGGCTCCGGCGGCCGAGACCCGCGCCACTCGCAACTCGTCCCTGTCCGACATGCCGGTAAAGAAGGTACGTCGGCACAGATCGTGTGAGATCGATGACGATATGACCATGAGCAAGCCTGCCGCCGTGGACAGGGCCGCGGCAAGCCCGCCTGCCACCACGAGCCCGATCACCCAGGCCGGCAGATTGGCAATGGACGGATTGGCCATCACGAAGATGTCTCGATCCAGCTTGGTGACCTCATTTTCGTCCCCGGCGCGGTACTGGATGATGCCATCGCCATTCTTGTCCTCGACGCCGAGCAGGCCCGTCTTTTCCCAGTCCTTGAACCATTTCGGGGTCGGCTTGCCGCCGGCCGCAAGGATCGCCGCCGCTTCGGCGTCATAGTCGGCATCATCCGCGATATAGGTCGACTCGTTCACTGTATCGATGAAGTTCAGACGGGCGAATGAAGCCACCGCAGGTGCGGTCGTATAGAGCAGTGCGATGAAGACCAGCGCCCACCCCGCCGACACACGGGCCGCGCCCGGGCTTGATACGGTGAAGAAGCGGATGATCACGTGCGGCAGGCCGGCGGTGCCGAACATTAGCGCGCCGGTGATCGCAAAGACATCGATCATCGACTTGTTGGTCTGGGTGTATTCGAGGAAACCCAGATCCTGCACCACCGTGTTCAGCTTTTCGAGCATCGCCACATCCTCGCCGCGCACATTCGAGATGAACCCCAGCTGCGGGATCGGATTGCCCGTGATGATCAGGGAGATGAAGATCGCCGGAACCGTATAGGCAAAGATCAGCACGCAATATTGCGCCACCTGGGTGTAGGTGATGCCTTTCATGCCGCCCAGAACCGCATAAACGAACACAATCGCCATGCCGACCATGATGCCCGTATTGAACTCGACCCCCAGGAAGCCGGAAAAGGCCACGCCGACGCCCTTCATCTGGCCGGCAATATAGGTGAACGAGACGAACAGGGCACACATCACGGCGATCAATCGGGCCGTGGTCGAATAATACCGGTCCCCCACGAAATCCGGCACAGTGAACTTGCCGAACTCTCGCAGGAACGGCGCCAGCAAAAGCGCCAGAAGCACATAGCCGCCGGTCCAGCCCATAAGGTAGACCGAACCGCCATAGCCTAGGAAGGCGATCAGGCCCGCCATCGACAGGAAGGAGGCTGCCGACATCCAGTCGGCCGCCGTTGCCATGCCATTGACAGTGGGGTGAACATCATGGCCGGCCACATAGAAATCATCCGTAGACGAAGCCCGAGCCCACACGGCGATCGCGATATAGGTGCCGAACGTGCCGACAACCCAGAAATATGTCCAGAAGTCCTGTCCCATCGTCTCAGGCCTCCACGCCGTATTTCTTCTCGAGACGGTTCATGGCGCGGCAGTAGTAGAAGATCAGTCCGACGAAGACATAGATCGATCCATTCTGCGCAAACCAGAAACCGAGTGGCGCACCGCCAATCGAGAGATTGTCCAGCAGGTCGCGGAACAGGATGCCCGCCCCGTATGACACTACAAACCAGATGACGAGCAGGCTGAGGGTCAGGCGGATGACATCCCGCCAATACCCTTTCGCATCAATTTCCTTGCTTGGTTCCGACACTTTTTCCTCCCTGACATTTTTATCTGTGCGGGGTTCCGCAGCTTGCAGGCTGCCGGAAGCGGACGGAATGGAAAAGATAAACTTTGGTCTAAGACGATGATCCGGGTCATCCGGTCCTGCGCCATCAATCCTCTGAGGATGGCTGCCGCACTTTGCCGGTTGCACGAGTATGGCGCCATTCCGCGACCCCTCCCAGCATCAGCCAGGCCGACAGGACAAGTCCACCCGCGAGATAGACTTCACGAAAGCCCAGCCCCGGCTGGAGTATGGCCAAGGCCAGCCGAACGGCGAAGACGAGCCCTAGCAGTATGCCGAGCGCCAGCATGATATGATGTTTCACGGGCAGAATCCTCCAGAACGGAGCATACACGCGCCACGCACTTCGGACAGGGGGGACTTTGGTCTAAGGGGGCTGCCGCCGTGCCCTTGCCATTCCGTACGGTATGGGCTATCCGCGCGCCTTCAGAAACGGCGGCGCAAGGCCGTTCGTGTCAGCTTCTTACCTCATCCCAAGATGGAGAGGCGGAGTCGAGGGCGAAAGGAAACCCCATGTCGAAATCCAAGATTAGTTTCAATGTCGAACTGCGTGAGCGCGTAGGCACCGGCGGATCCCGCGCAGCACGTCGTGAAGGCCTCGTGCCCGGCGTTCTTTATGGTGGTGGTGAAGACCCCGTCGCGATCTCCCTGAAGCGCAACGAAGTGCTCAAGGCCATCGAAACCGGTCACTTCCTGTCGTCGACTGCAACACTCGTTCACAAGGGCGAGAAGCAGATGGTGATCCCACAGGCGATCCAGATGCACCCGGTCTCCGATCAGCCCATGCACGTCGATCTGTTCCGCGTCAGCCGCGATCAGAAGATCAAGGTCGAAGTCCAGGTTCACTTCATCGGCGAAGAAGTTTCCCCTGGCCTCAAGAAGGGCGGCACGCTCAACGTGGTGCGTCACACGGTCGAACTTCTGGTTCCAGCCGGCAACATTCCGGAATCCCTGGAAGCAGACGTTTCCGAGTTGGAAGTCGGCGACAATGTGAAAATCTCCGACATCAAGTTGCCGGGCGATGCAGAGCCAACCATCACCGACCGCGACTTCACGATCGCCACAATCGCTGGCCGTACGGCAACCACCGAAACCACGACGGAAGAAGGTGAAGAGGCCGAAGGCGAAGAGCCAGCAGCCGAAGCTGACGCAGAGTCGGAAGACTGATCGGTACATTATGGTCTCGTGTGTCCAGCCTTTTGGGGCTGGGCACACAGCCAAACCCTGCTAATTCGGAAGAGGGAGGCCAAGTCGTGCTCATTCTTTCCGGTCAGGGTAATCCAGGCGAAAAATATGCGAAGAACCGGCACAATGCCGGTTTTCTTGTCTTGGACGAGATCCACGCCGCCCATGGTTTCCAACCCTGGCGCTCCAAATTCGAAAGCGAGATTGCGGAGGGCTTTATCGGCCCCGGCCGCATCAAGACCCTGCTGGTGAAGCCGCAGACTTTCTACAATGAGACCGGGCGTGCGCTCTCCAAAGTGGCTCAGTTCTACAAGCTCTCTCCGGAAGATATCGTTGTCCTGCATGACGAGATCGACCTTGCGCCTGGCCGCGTCCGCCTGAAACAGGGTGGCGGTCATTCCGGCAATAATGGCATTCGCTCGATGATTGCCCACCTCGGCGAGAACGTGCGCCGCGTGCGAATTGGTGTCGGCCACCCCGGCGACAAGTCGCGGGTCATGCCTTACGTGCTGTCCGATTTCTCAAAAGCCGATCATGACTGGTTCGATCCGCTGGTCAGGGCGATTTCCGACGCGCTGCCTTTCCTCGCCGACGGCGATGATGAACGCTTCCAAACCGAAGTGATGCGTCTTGCCCCAGCGCCAAAGCACGATCCCAAACAGAACCGATAGCGCCGTCGGTTAGTCGTCGAGTTTGGCCAGTACCGACTGTTCAGCGGCTTCTGCCATGGCAACAGCGCCGACCGTACCATGCGCGGGAACAGGGCTGCGCCCCAAACCGAGGCAGGCTGCGTAGAAACCCTCATCAGCGGCTCCCAGAGGGTCCGGCAGATCCGCAGCGATCTCTACCCTCACATCATATGGCGTCGTATTGACCAGTTGCCGTGTCAGGAAGTCGATGGAGATCTCGCCCGACGGATAGACAACGTGCATGGAACGCTGGCGCGCTTCCGCTGCCCGGCTGGCCATCAGACGCGCCACGCCACCGCTCGCATAGGTGAACTGGGCGTTTGCTTCGTCGATATGATCAGAATGAACCCGCTTGCCACTCGCCATGACGCCGGTGAACTCATTCCCCATCATCATCGCAGCAAGGTCCAAATCGTGGATCATGAGATCCCAGATGACCGAGACATCGCCTGCACGATTGTCTGGCGCTGGCGGTCCGGCGCGGACGGATTCGATCAGCAGGGGTGTCTCTTCGATCGCCAGCACGCCCATTGCCCGCGCGACAAACCGCTCCTGATGCCCCACCTGCAGGATACGGCCGCGGGCCGCGGCCTCATCAGCGAGATCACGCGCAGCCTTGCCGGTCAGCGCCAGCGGTTTCTCGACGAGCACATGGCAGTGCGCCTCAATGGCCTGCCGCGCCAGCTTTTCATGCCAGATAGCCGGAACCGCAATGACGATTGCATCACACGCATCCAGAAATGCTTCGTAATTGTCAAAACCCTTGGCGCCGAACTGGCTGGCGATCCGCGTCGCGCGCTCAAGATCGATGTCGTAAACACCGATAAGCTCGGTTCGGGCAGACGCAGCGGCCTTCTGGGCGTGATAGTTTCCAAAAACTCCGGCGCCCGCGACGCCGACTTTTAGTGTGGTCATAACAGATTAGCCCTCTTCCCACCTTAAAGACACTGCATCGCCAAGTGCTGCAAGTCTTGGGCTCAGGCCTCGCTCACACAGAGAATTACAGAATCTTTCCGCCGCCCCCCTTCACACGTCCGGTATGCCGGTCCACTTACGCCTCTACAAAATAGAGGAAGGAAACATCATGACTGCACTCACATCCACCGAATGGTCCCTTGCCGCCCGCCCGGTTGGCATGCCGAAATTGTCAGATTTCCAGATGAAAACCATCGACATCGCCCCACCCGGCGCTGGCGAAATCCAGGTCAAGAATGAGTGGATGTCGGTCGACCCTTATATGCGCGGCCGCATGCAGGACCGCGAAAGCTATGTTCCGCCGTTCCAGATCGGTGAAACCATGCAAGGTGGCGCTGTGGGCCGCGTGACGGTTTCCAACCACCCAGACTACAAGGAAGGCGATCTCGTCTCCTCCATGGCAGGCTGGCGCACGGCGTGGGTTGGCAAGCCCGAAATGGCTATGGCTCAGAAGCTTCCCGAAGTCGGCCTGCCGGAAAGCGCGTTTCTTGGCGTCGCAGGCATGCCGGGCCTGACGGCCTATGCAGGTCTGCTGCGGGTTGCCGAACTGAAAGAAGGCGACACGGTCTTCGTGTCCGGTGCAGCCGGTGCGGTCGGCTCAACAGTGGTCCAGATTGCCAAGATCAAAGGCTGCACTGTGATTGGTTCGGCGGGCGGCAAAGAGAAATGCGACGTCGTCAAATCGCTCGGCGCGGATCATGTCATCGACTACAAGGCCGCTGGCGGCTTCGACGGACTTGTCAAAGCGCTGCGCGAAGCAGCTCCCAAAGGCATTGATGTCTATTTCGACAATGTCGGCGGCGATCACCTGACCGCTGCTATCGAAGTTGCCCGGCCAATGGCGCGTTTCGCCGAATGCGGCATGATTGCGCAATACAATGAGACCGGCCAACCAACCGGCCCGCACAATGTTATTCAGATCGTCGGCAAACAGTTGAAGATCCAAGGTTTCATTGTATCTACGCATGCCGATATGCAGCCCGACTTTTTCCAGGACATGGCAAAGTGGATTCCGTCTGGTCAGATGAAATACGAAGAGACCGTCAAAGAGGGTATCGAAAAGGCACCCGAAGCATTCATCGGCCTGTTTGAAGGCGCCAATACCGGCAAGATGCTGGTCAAGCTGGGGTAGTTATGTCGCGTCTGTTTGATGCCTATATCATGGTGGACTGGAGTGCCGCGTCTAAACCTGTGACGGGCAAGAACTCCATCTGGATCGGGATTCTTGCAAAAGATGCCCGGCTCAAGCTGCAGTACCAGTCCGTCAATATTGATACGCGCCTCAAGGCGCGGACCTTCCTTGATGGCATCATCGCCAAGCTGACAGGGCGCGGAGACCGCGTCCTGATCGGCTTTGACTTCTCGCTAGGTTATCCGGCAGGCACCGCGGCTGCATTGGGCCTCGACACATCGACCAAGGCACCTTGGCAGGCCATGCATGCGCACCTGGCATCCAAGATGAAGGACAAGGCCGACAATTCCAATCCGCGCTACGCGATTGCGGCCGGCATGAATTATGCGATCTCGAAAGGACCTTTTCCTTTCTGGGGGGCTCCCGCACGCGATGTCGTCTCGACACTCTCCGACAAGAAGCCGGAATTCAGCGGTCAGACCCTACCTGAGTACCGTATCGTTGAAACCCATCTGAGAGACTCAAAGCGTGGACAGCCGAAATCGGTCTGGCAGTTGGCTTATACGGGTAGCGTGGGCAGCCAGTCGCTGACCGGAATTCCCCATGTGCACGCGCTCAGGCAGTCACTACCCTCCTCACGCATCTGGCCATTCGAATTCGAGGATGGCGAGATGACCGAGGAGACGCTTGAAGGCATTCAGGTCGTTATTGCCGAAGTCTACCCGTCACTCATTCCCTCAAAGCCTGAAAAGGGGGAAACGCCAGATGCTGCACAAGTCCGCCAGATCGCCCATTACTATTCGGAAATGGACGAAAAAGGCCGGTTGAATGGGCGAATTTCCACAAATAGTTCTCTTGACGAGGGAAAAATATCGCAAATTCAGTCAGAAGAGGGCTGGATTCTCGGCGCATAGCCCGTCTTTATTGGGCTTTCGTCATATTCACGCCTTACGAATCGTGGGTATGTCGCTGCAACGGCGGGGGATCGCCGTTTAACATTAGAGGAGAACCCCTATGAATAAGGGCGAACTTACAAAAGCTGTCGCAGGTGAATCCGGTCTGTCGCAAAGCGACGCCGGCAAGGCTGTAGACGCTGTTTTCGACGCAATTGCTGGTGCCGTGAAAGACCGTCAGCAAGTGGCGATCGCAGGCTTCGGCACATTCTCGGCCAAAACCCGGAATGCTCGCACGGGCCGCAACCCAGCCACCGGCGAAGAAATCAAGATCCCGGAAAAGACATCGGCTGCTTTCAAGCCGGCTTCGGCTCTGAAAGACCTCTAGGGTTCCTCAGGACTGATAGGTCCTGACCATGGAATTCAAGCGGCGCGTCGGCTCGGCTGGCGCGCCGTTTTCCATTCCAGCAACATGGTTTGCAGTATCCCGGCCGTAAACACACCGACAAACACCCCCTCCATCATGCCGCGTGCACCCCGGCCTTCGACAATGCCGAGCCAGTAGCAGGCTGGCAGCATCACCAGGAAGAACGAGCCGATATGGATAAGGCTTGGCGACCAGACGATATCCTGCGCCCTGAGCGCGAATGAGGCTGTCGCCTGCAGCCCGTCAAAAACCGTTACAAATGACACCATCACGAGCAGGGCAGCGATGCCCGATGCGAGATGAACACCGTTGATCACGGCATCATCCTTCACGAGGAAGCCGGCCAACGAATTGTTGAAAACGATCAG
Source organism: Hyphomonas sp. UBA3601 (assembly GCF_002375605.1). NCBI lineage: Bacteria > Pseudomonadati > Pseudomonadota > Alphaproteobacteria > Hyphomonadales > Hyphomonadaceae > Hyphomonas > Hyphomonas sp. UBA3601. The sequence goes on from NZ_DFME01000023.1 coordinate 31,295, forward strand.
CACCACACCAAGCGCCACTCCCATCACAAGTGTGGCTGCCACGCCAAGACGCCCTGCATCCCGCATCTCCGTCAGGTTTCGTCGGCCATAGGCCTCCGCCACGCGGACGCTGGTGGCGGTCGCAATGCCCAGATAGAACATGAAGCAAAGCCCCATGATCTGAATTGCATAGCCATAGACAGAGTTGGCAGCGAGGCTGATCCATGTCGCGATCACATAGGTCAGGTTAAACCCGCCCCACTCGGCAACATTGCTGATGGCGGTGCCCGTGCCGACCGACAGCTGCCGTTTGGCCTCGTTTTCGGGACTGGTTGGTGACTTTCTGAAGGCGGGAGTCAGCAAGATCACGGCAACGAGCAACAAGATCGTGATCAATAGGCGAGAGCCTGTGGTCGCCCACGCCACACCTGCGGCCCCCATGGGCTCGAACCCCCAAAATCCGCCGACCAATGCGAGGTCAATGATAACGTTGAGTAATACACCGAAATACATCACGGCCGAGACCAGCAAGGGCCGGCGCAGCGCTTCCAGATAGTAGCCGCAAACCGTGGAGATCATGAAGCCTACCATCCCGTAGGACAGGATGCGGGTTACGCCCGCCACGGATTCAGCGACCGTATGAGGGTCGACCGATGCCGCAACCTCGGTCGGAGGAGCAATATCGACAAAGAGCCATGTGAACAGCGCGCTGGCCGAAAAATAGACGACCGCCATCAATAGGATGCCAAGCCAGACGCTGGTCCACAGGCCGCGCCGGAAGATGCGGCCGCTTTCCTTCTCACGTCCAATACCGAGCAGTTCAGAGGTCAGCACCTGCACACCCAACAGAATGCCGAGTCCCAACCCGAGCGAAACGCCCATCGGCAGCCACGAGTTCAGAATATATGGCAGCTCACCGGGCGCATATTGCCCAAGCACAACGGCATCCGTCACAGCCATCAGCATTTGCGACATGCGCGTGAAGGCTATCGGTACCGATAGCCGCAACAGGTCTGCAATGTCGGCTGGCCGCGCCCAGGCAGGCCAGCCCAGGCGGTGCGTGCGCATGGAACTGTCTTTCTATCCCGCTTTGAGCTCGGCGGTGCCGGAGGCCCCGACGGACTGCAGCTTCTCTGCGATCATGAATGCTAGTTCAAGGGCCTGTTCGCCATTCAGGCGAGGATCGCAATGAGTGTGGTATCGAGACGACAGATCTTCTTCTGAAATCGCCTGAGCACCGCCGATGCATTCGGTCACGTCCTGGCCAGTCATTTCAAAATGTACGCCACCCGGATAGCAGCCTTCCGACGACAGCACGTCCACGAACTGGCGCACTTCCGACAGGATGCGATCCACGGGACGCGTCTTGAAGCCACTATCGGTCTTCAGCGTGTTTCCGTGCATCGGATCACATGACCAGACCACGGTCCGGCCACTTTTCTTCACGGCGCGCGCCAGTGGCGGCAGGCCTTGCGCCACACCGTCCGATCCGAAACGAGAGATCAGAGTGATCCGGCCCGGCTCGTCATTCGGGTTCAGCGTCTCGATCAGGCGCAGCAACTCGTCCGTTTCCAGTCCGGGTCCGCATTTGATGCCGATCGGATTCCGCACGCCCTTGCAGAAATTGACATGAGCGTGGTCTATCTGGCGCGTACGATGGCCAATCCACAGCATGTGAGCTGACGTATCGTACCATTCGCCCGATGTGGAATCGATGCGTGTCATCGCTTCTTCGTAGCCGAGCAATAGTGCTTCATGACTGGTATAGAATTCGACCTGAGACATTTGCGGAACGCTATCGGGCGTCACACCACAAGCTTTCATGAAGTCCAGTGACTTCGAAATCTGGTCCGCCAATTGCTCATACCGCTCGCCCTGCGGGCTACGGTCAACAAAGCCGAGCATCCAGCGGTGGACGTTGGCGAGGTTCGCATAGCCGCCCTGGCTGAAGGCGCGCAACAGGTTCAGCGTGGCCGCTGATTGGGAGTAGGCCTGAGTCAGACGCTCGGGATCTGGAATGCGGCTCTCGGTCGTGAAGTCCATGCCATTGATATTGTCACCGCGATAAGAAGGCAGCGTCACCCCATCAATCGTCTCGATGGGCGACGACCGCGGCTTGCCGAACTGGCCAGCAATTCGGCCAACTTTGACTACGGGCTTCGATGCCGCAAAGGTCAGCACGACCGCCATCTGCAGGATCACGCGGAACGTGTCGCGAATATTGTCGGGATGGAACTCCTTGAAGCTCTCGGCGCAATCGCCGCCCTGCAGTAGAAATGCCTCTCCGGCCGCCACTTCGCCAAGGCGCTGCTTCAATCGACGAGCCTCGCCAGCAAAGACCAGCGGCGGAAAGCCTTTCAGCTTCTCCTCGACTGCAGCAAGCGCGGCAGAATCCGGATAGTCTTCCGGAATGTGCTTTGCTGGCAGTTGGCGCCAATCTGAGGGGGTCCAGGTCATCTCGGTTACTCCAATTATGAGCCGCATTAATCACATGGCAGGCACACGCTCAAGTTTCACTATAATTTCACAGCAGATTGGTGGAGGAATCATGATTTGGCCTTTTAGTAATTGCATAGGCCTTTTGTCGCTCGGAGAACCTCAAATCTAGTCATGTCGCACGTCTATATCAGCCACTCCGCCAAGGATTTCGATGCGCTTCTGGAGCTGCACGAAGCCCTCCGCACGGCGGCCATTCCTGACTGGTATGTGCCGAACGATGGGGCTTCCCGCGACATGGCAAACCAGTCGATTGACGACGCGTTTGCCATGATTGTTCTCGTGTCGGCATCCTCCGTCCGGTCCAAGGCCGTGCGCCAGGATGTCGAACGCGCCAAGGCACGCGGCCTCAAACTGATCCCGTATCAGATCGACAAAGCCCGCCTGAATGGCTTCTTCAAGCATGAAGTCCTGCCGCACCTTCGCCTGTCATCGACAACGCCAGACGGCATCAAGCAACTCGTGAACGAGACGCGGCAAGCCTACAAGAGCAAATGCCCCGTGCTGGCGGTGATGAACTTGAAGGGCGGCGTCGGCAAGACGACGATATCCAGCCAGGTCTTCGGCGCATGGCAAGGCGCGCTTGGTGGGCGCATCCTGCTGGTTGATCTCGATCCGCAATACAATCTCACTCAGACCTTTTTTGAAATGGATGTCGCAGATGCCAGCGCTGCCGCAGACAAGTCGGTCATCTCCCTGTTCGAGAAGTCGCGCCTGCATGCGCGGGATGCGACCAGTCCGGCAGAATCCTGGCTCACCCTCTCCACCGACCCGTTCGCGCCTGTTCCGAAAGAAAAACTCATCCATGAATTGATGGGCGAAGGCAGTCCGGGCGGGCGGCTCGACCTGATCTCCGGCCAGTTCGAAATATCAAAGTACGCCTTCGCATCAGACCCGGCCTCACTCGCACTGATCAAGGAACACTTCCTTCAGTCGATTGAGCGCTATCGCAGCGATTATGATCTGATCGTGTTCGATACCAATCCCAACGCCACCTTCCTGACGCGATGCGCATTGGAGGCAGCCGACCGCGTGCTCGCCCCCATGCATGCCGACATCTACTCCCTGCGCGGTGTGCGCCTTCTGAACCAGGTCATCCGGGAACAGATTGCCCCCGAACACCGCCCGGACCTGTCTGTGCTGTTCAATGCGGTTGGCCGGTCGGAGCAATCCACCTTTGAAGCTGATGCTCGCAACGGCGCATACAATTCCAAAGCAGGCTTTGACCTGGCGGGGTCCTTGCTACGCTCAGCACTGCCCCGCTCTGGTCATTTGCAGGTCAAGGCGCCGCGTGAAGGCGAGCCCGCCTGGAAACAATTGGTCATCCATGCCGGTCGCGGCGGCGGGCTGAAACCCATCCGGGAGAGCCTCAAAACCGTCGCGTTGGAACTGAAATCGCTCGTTGAAGCTTGATGGCTGGTGACACTCCGGACGTGTGCCCCTAGTATCAGCTCTGGTGGATATAGGGGACACGCACAATGTCGATGCTCAGATCGTTCTCGGCCTTGCTCGTTTGCCTTTTACTTGTGAGCCATGCGCGGGCTGACGAAAAACGCATTGCCCTGCTGATCGGAAACCAGGACTACCCGGCAGAAGTCGGCGCTCTGACCAACACGCACAAGGATGTGCGCACAATGGAAGAAGCGCTGGCCGCGGTTGGGTTCGAGACCCTGCCCCGGTTTGATCTTGACGAAGACGGGATGGAAGATGCGTTCGACGAGTTCGAGGCCCGCATCGGAGAAGAAGCCGATGCTGGCCATGAAGTGATCGCGTTCTTCTACTATTCCGGGCACGGCGCGGCCGCCTACGATGATCGCGAAGCGCGCAACTACCTGATCCCCGCCAAGGAAACCATCACCGCGGCAAGCCACATATTCCGCAAGGGGGTCGAACTCGAAGAAGTCCTCGCCAGCCTTCAGGCCTCCAGGGCAAAAGCGGTCTTCGTCGTGTCCGATGCCTGCCGCAACGAGCTGAAATTCGCCTTTTCGAAATCCATTGCCGACAAAGGCATGACGCGCGTATCGCAACGTCCCGGAATGCTGGTTGCCTTCGCCACAGCAGCAGGAGAGACCACGCCGGATGACGGCCTGTTCGCCGAGACGCTGGCAGAGGAAATTCGCCGCCCCGGACAGGACGCAGTCGTTGCGTTCTATCAGGCACTCGCTGAAGTTTCCGACAAGCGCAAATCTTCCAGCCGCCCTTTCATGGCGCCGGGAAAACTGCCACGTGGGCTTTGCTTTGCGGGCTGCACGGCCGGCCCCGCCGCGCCCGCTCAGCCTGAAGAGCCGACGCGCAAGGCGGAATACTGGTTTGAGCAGGAAGACGAATTCTCTTTCCTGCAGGAGAATGTCGTCCTGAAGGCAACCGTCAATGGCCTAGAGTACACAATTCACGAATTTGGCTACGGCGCCCCAACGGTGGAATTACTCAAGGATTTCAATGCGGACGGCACGCTGGACGCCATCGTGTCCGTGCATGGCGGCGGCAATTGCTGTCCGGCTGAATACTTCTTCGTCGCCGACATGGGCAGCGGCCACTTCCTCGTCAGCAAGATTGAGGACATCTATGCTTGGGATCCACCGACCGCAGAACTCCATGAAGGGCGCTGGGTTGCCAAGTTCATTTCTTCCAATGAAGGCATGAACACGGACGATTTCAAACAGGATGTTCACCTGTACGCCCTGAAGGCTGACACGCCGGAGCTTGTCCTCAAGACGTTCAAGCGCGAGGTCACAGCGCTCGTCGAGCTTCGGTCCAGCATGTTCGGCTTGGACACTGATGACGCCGCGGCTACCCAGTCGATCTCATTCGACATGGACGATGATGGCACAGCCGATACTTTGACCTGCGGATTTTGGTCCCGCTGGGGCAGGCTCAGCGATTGCAAGGTGACGCTCGCGACAGAACCTGCACCGATCCCGGTTGATACCGCCTGCAAGCGCCTCGGTATCGTGAATGCCCGACAGAACGGACTATCGCTGCTCGTCTGTGATTCCGACAATGTCCATGCCTTCAATGCCGCCTCCAACGCCTATCTCCCCGTGGAGAATTAGACGCCGGAGCACTGACCGGAGCGTCGGCTAGGTCGCCTGCACGTCCGGTATCCATTTCTGGCGCATGGTTACCAACTCCTCGGCGGAGGAGGGGTGCAGCGCGCAGGTCCGGTCGAAGTCCGGCTTTGTGGCGCCCATCTTCACGGCGATACCAACCATTTGGATCATTTCAGCGGCATCATCGCCAACAATATGAACACCCAGGACTTTTTCGTCGGATGCGCGCACAACCAGCTTCATCAGGATGCGTGTTTGGTCACCGTTCAGCGCATTCTTCATCGGCTTGAACCTGGTCTTGTAGATATCGATTTCGCCGAACTCTTTTCGAGCATCGGCCTCGGTCATTCCAACCGTGCCGACTTCTGGCTGAGTGAATACGGCCGTCGGAATGTCACTGTGATCAAAATGCCAAGGCTTGTCGTAGAATTCCGTCTCCGCAAACGCGTGGCCCTCGCGAATGGCCACAGGCGTCAACGCGACACGGTCGGTCACATCACCAACAGCCCATACCGTATCGACATTTGTCTTCGACCACTTATTGACCGGAATGGCACCCTTCTCATTTAATTCGACGCCGGCATTTTCGCAGCCTAGGCCTTCCGTGTTCGGACGGCGCCCAACGCCCATCATGATAACGTCGCAGTCGAGCGTATGGCCATTGGTCATGGTCAGGTGCAAGGGCAGATCCGCCCCGTCCCGCTTCTCGATTTTCTCAAACACCGTCCCGGTGATGACCTGCACGCCAGCTTCCTTCAGACCCTCATGCACTTCGGTGCGTACATCGGCATCAAAACCGCGCAGCACTTCCTCGCCGCGATAGACCAGGCAGGTCGGCACGCCGAGACCGGCAAACACGTGTGCGAACTCTACCGCAATGTATCCGCCCCCTGCGATAACGAGATGCTTCGGAAGTTCTTCCAGATGGAAAATCTCGTCAGAGGTAATTGTATGCTCAACACCCGGCAGCTCTTCCGGAGAGGGTCGCCACGGACGCCCGCCAACGGCCACCAGAATTTTCTTTGCCGTCACGGTCTTTCCGCTGTTCTTCAGGCGTAGCGTATTCTTGTCCACGAACTCGGCCCGATCTTCGAAAATCTCGACGCCAGCATTTTTCAGATTACGGAAATAGATGCCGGATAAACGGTCGACTTCAGCATGCATTGCCGTTGCGAACGCCGAATGATCGTAGCTGACCTCCCCCGTAGACCAGCCATAGCCAGCCGCTTTCTTGATGTCTTTGCCGTACTTGCTGGCGTAAACCATGAACTTCTTCGGTACGCACCCGCGGATCACGCATGTGCCGCCCATGCGATACTCTTCCGCCAGTCCAACCTTGGCACCAGACAATGCTGCCAGACGCGCCGCACGGACACCGCCCGACCCTCCGCCGATTACGAATAAGTCAAAGTCATGTGTCGCGTCGGTCATGGGAGGGTCCTTGAATCTTTACAGGTTTCGACCACCCATATGAGGCGGGATCAGGAGAATTCAAACACCGTAGCGCCATTCTCATTGCCGATGATGACAGTCCGCGCGAGACCAATGAACAGGCCATGCTCCACAACGCCCGGCACATTGGACAATCGCGCCGCCAACGCCTCAGCGTCTGGGATGCGCTCGCAATGACAGTCCAGGATATGGTTGCCGCCATCAGTGACCACGAGTTCACCATTGGTCAGCGACCGCAGCTGCACGCGTGGGCGGTCAATACCGGAAGCCGCCAACACGTCGTAAACAAGCTTCGCAGTGATTGTGTATCCGAACGGCGTAACTTCCACCGGCAGAGGAAACTTCCCGAGCCGTTCGACCTGTTTTGACGGGTCCGCGATCACCACCATGTGATCGCTGGCATTGGCGATAATCTTCTCGCGCAGCAAAGCGGCGCCGCCGCCCTTGATCAATTGCCCCTGCGGATCGACCTCATCCGCGCCGTCTACAGTCAAATGAATGCGCTCGACCTGTTCGAAGGGGATCAGCGGAACACCAAGGCTGCTGGCAAGACGGCGTGTCTGTTCGCTTGTCTCGATACACCGGACCACAAGTCCGTCAGCCACTTCCTCAGCCAACATCTCGACAAAATACTTCGCCGTCGAACCGGTGCCGAGGCCGATGGTCATGCCGTCCTCGACATATTCCATCGCCGCCATCGCGGCATTCTCTTTCTCGTGCTCGTTCGCCATCAGCCTTCAGCCCTTTTGCTTGTCTGCCTTTTCCGATGCCTTCCGGCTCCGGAATTCAATCGCCCAATCCTTGATTTCCGTCTGACGGGCGCGCCCCAATGCCAGGGCATCGGCAGAAACGTCGTCCGTAACGACACTGCCAGAGCCAACGACCGCTCCGCGCCCAATCCTGACCGGTGCCACGAGCGCACTGTTGGAACCGATAAACGCGCCATCTTCAATGCGGACCTGATACTTCAGGAAGCCATCATAATTGCAGAAGATCGTGCCCGCGCCGATATTCACATCCGCACCAACCTGGCCATCACCCAGATAGGAAAGATGACTCGCCTTGGCCCCTTCTCCCATCGTTGTACTCTTCACCTCAACGAAGTTTCCGATGAAGGCGTCCTTCTCCAGAACCGTACCGGGGCGAAGCCGGGCATAGGGACCGACGGAGCAACCCGGCCCAACCTGCGCACCTTCCAGATGGCTGAAGGCCCGGATCACCGCACCAGACCGCACGGTGACACCGGGTCCGAACACAACATTCGGCTCCACGGTCACATCGGCCTCAAGCAAAGTATCGTGGGAAAACCAGACCGTTTCCGGCGCAATCAGAGATACCCCATCCGCCATGGCTTGCATGCGGCGGCGATTTTGGAAAATGGATTCCGCCTCGGCAAGGTCAGCCTTGGAATCACACCCGATCAGATCGTCCTCATCGCAGCGCACGGCCTTGCAGGTCATGTCCTCGGCCCGCGCCAATGCGACAAGATCAGTCAGATAGTATTCGCCCTTGGCATTGTCGTTCGTCACCTTCTGCAAAAGGCTGAACATGGTGACCGCATCGCCTGCCATGACGCCGGAATTGCAGAGCGTTACATCCAATTGCTCGGGGGTCGCCTCACGCGCTTCGACGATTGCTTCGAGGTCTCCATGACCGGAGGTGATGAGGCGGCCATACAGACCGGGCTCGGCCGCATCAAAGCCCAGCACCCCAATCGCCGCGCCGTCGCTCAGACTGTCGAACAGGCTCCCGATCGCAGAGGCCGGCACGAGCGGGCTGTCGCCATACAGGACAACAAGGTCGCCTTCGAAACCCGCAAGCGCTTCCTCGGCGCACCGCACAGCATGACCAGTTCCCATAGGCGGATCCTGATAGGCAAGAGAGTCGGCTCCCAGCAACGCGCCAACATGATCGATCAGAATCGTTTGCGATGGGTGTGCAACAACAACGATCCGGTCGCATCCGACGTCTCTGGCAAGCGCTATTGACCAGTCGATCATCGGCCTGCCAGCCACCTTGTGCATCACCTTGGGCAGATCGGACTTCATCCGCGTGCCCTTGCCAGCCGCAAGAATGACCGCTGCACGTTCTCTGGCCGGTTTTTCCACAGGTTCTGCCCTCTCGCTTTCCCTAGTCCTTTCGCCTAGACCAAAGGCCGATTCAAGGCGAGACCGAAAAGGAATTGCGGCGCATATGTCAAAACCCTTCGACGGATGGACAATTGTCTTCGACCTGGATGGTACGCTTGTGAACACGGCGCCCGATCTGCTGGAAGCGCTGAACCATGTGCTGACCAATGCCGATCTCACGCCGGTCACTTTGGACACAATCGCCACGATGATCGGTCACGGTGCCCGCGCGATGATCGTAAAAGGCCTGCTGGCGCACGGCATCACGCCGTCCGATTCGGACCTGGATGTCTTTCTTGAGCAGTTTCTGGACTATTACGCCGCAAACATCGCAGACCACTCGCATGCCTTTGATGGCGTAGTTGAAGCGATGACCACCCTGTCCGCCGGTGGCGCAACGCTGGCTGTCTGCACGAACAAGAAACAGGCCCTTACCGACCAGTTGCTGGCGGAACTGGACCTTACCCGTTACTTCGCCGCGATTGTGGGAGCAGACAGCGTACCCAACCGGAAACCGGATGGAGACCATATCCTGCGCACGATCGAGGCCGCCGGCGGTTCGCCCGAACGCGCTTTGATGATCGGAGACTCCCGCACAGATGAAAGGGCAGCCCGGAATGCCGGACTGCCCTTCATTTTCGTCCCATTCGGGTACGAAGAGGAATCACCACAACAGCTTGAACCTGACATCGTGCTGGAGCACTATTCCAGGTTGGTCTCAGTTGTGGATGGATTTGTCAGCTAAGCCGAAAGTTCACGCTGTTCGCGTGGACGGTAGCTAGGACGGGCAGAGCCCGTTTCATTTGCAATACGGCGACGCGGCATGCCGTTCACCATGTTGCTGCGTACATCAGTGCGTGCAGACCGCATGGCAGGAACAAAGCCAGCATCGATCAGGTCGACATCAACTTCATAGCCACGCTCTGCCCAATAGGCACTAATTTTCTCACGAAGGCGCTTTGCGCCGTCTTCGTCACACCAGTCTTTCATTTTTCTCTCTCTCCAGGCTGTACTGTTATTAGGGCCTTAGGCCCCCGCCTGTCCTTCTTATATGTTTATGCAGTCCGTTCGTCGGGCTGTCTTGTGTGACCGGAACATGACCATTTTTTGTGGTTTTCTCAAGGCTAATTTCGAATGAAACTAGTGTAAGGTTCTCCGATGAACATCCGTTCATAATGAACGCCTGTTCATATTCATGTTATCGCAAACAAAAATCTGCTCGCAATCAGAAAAAATCTAAAGAACTACCAAATCCTTGTAACCAGATCATGGTACAGCGAGGCATTTCTACCCTTAGCGCGAGAAGTCGTCCCCCCAAGGGTGCATGCGCAAACGATTGTAATGCATGCGAGGAATGTGTTTCTGCATAGCTATAATCAGTCATTTTACGCGACTCAGCGCCAGCAGACATCCGGACTTGACCTCGACTCAGGCGCAGATTACGCCATCTGCTTCGCTGAATTGGGTGATTAGCTCAGTGGTAGAGCACTGCCTTCACACGGCAGGGGTCAGTGGTTCGAACCCACTATCGCCCACCATTCGCCCCGTTGCGCCCTGCTTCAACCTGTCATTCACTTATCCCGCGCATCTAATTCATGGTGAGCGCGCCGAAGCGCAGTATAAGGCGGTGCGATGAAATCCCTGTTCCGATCCAAGGTTATGACCTCCATACTCGGCGTTCTGATTTGGGGCTGGATGTCCCTCATTGCGCGTTCCGTCCGGTGGAAGGTCGAAGGGGAAGAGTCAGCGCGCAGCTTGTGGACCAACTATAACGGCGTCGTCCTTACGGGCTGGCATTCTCGTATCCTCCTCCTGCCCAGTGGCTGGATCCGCAACATGAAGCATTGGCCCGGACAGATACAGAACGGCGCGATGTTGGTTTCATTGTCCCCCGATGGGGAGGCCGTCACCCGCGCGATCGCCCATCTTGGGCTTCACCCCATTCGGGGCTCAGCCGGGAACAAGAAAAAGGCAAAGAAGGACAAGGGTGGCATCCGCGCGATTGCCGAAGCAGTCCGTTTGCTCAAATCGGGTACTGTGGTCTGTATCACGCCCGATGGCCCCCGCGGTCCGGCGGAAATCGTCAGCCCCGGTGCGGTCATGATTGCCCAGCGCGCGGGCGTGCCAATACTGCCCTACGCGCTCTCGGTAAAACCGGCCTCGCGCCTGTCGACCTGGGACCGCCTGATTATTCCCTATCCGTTCGCACGAGGTGCCATTGTATATGGCGAACCAATCCTCGTATCACGCGACAGCGATCCTCAGCAGATTCAGGCCGAATTGCAGAAACGGCTTGATGAGGCGACCCGGAGAGCCGACATGCTGGCGGGCTATCCTGCTGAGACGCAATCGGATTCAGACAAGACATGACAGCCGCGATCCATCTTTACCGGACCCTGACGCAGGCCGCCTCGCCTTTTCTGGGCGGCTTAATGAAACGTCGTGCCCGCGCCGGCAAGGAAGACTATGGCCGCATCAATGAGCGGCTCGCGCGCAACATGCCCCGCCGCATGCCGGGCGGCACGCTCGTCTGGCTACACGGTGCCAGTGTCGGTGAGAGCCAACTCCTGCTCGAACTGGGCCAGCGACTGCTCGAAAAGCGCCCGGACCTGCTGCTCCTCTTCACCAGCCAGACCCAGACATCGGCGCGCCTGCTCGGCCCCGCCCTGCCCGACCGTGCCATCCATCTCATGGCACCACTCGATACACCGGCGATTGCGCGCCGCTTCATCCAGCACTGGCAACCTGATCTTTGCATTTTTGGCGAAGGCGAATTCTGGCCCAACCTGATCCTCGAAGCGGAAAAGTCCGGCGCGAAACGCGCACTAGTGAACGGACGCATGACGGATTCGTCTGCCGAAGGCTGGCAGAAGCTCAGCCGAGCCTTCCAACGTCTGGTCGGTCGGTTTGATGTCGTCCTTGCCGCCGACACCGACACGGCCCGACGTTTGGAAACCCTGCTCGATCAGCCAGTCCAGTCCACCGGCAACATGAAGTCTGCCCTCCCGCCGCCTTCGGCCAGTGACGTGGAGATCCGCCGCCTGCGCGAGAACTTCCTTGGCGACCGGCGTTGTATCCTGGCCGCATCGACGCATGACGGCGAGGAAGCGATTTTCCTCGATGCCCTCAAAGGCAATGACGACACCGCGCTGATCATTGCCCCGCGCCATCCGGACCGCGGCGACGCCATCGAAAGCCTGCTCAAGACTCGCGGCCTGCCGCTGGCGCGCCGGTCCCGCGGCGAGACGCCCACACCCCGTACCCGAATCCTGCTCGCTGATACTATGGGAGAAATGGGCCTCTGGTATCGCCTGGCAGATGCCGTCTTTCTTGGCGGCGGGCACACGGAAGGCGTCGGCGGACACAATCCGCTGGAACCTGTTCGCCTCGGTCGCCCTGTCGTGACGGGTCCCGATGTGTTCAACTTCGCCACAATGATGGATGATCTGGAAAAGCGCGGTCTAATCCGGCGCCTGAAGACGCCCAAGGCCATAGGCAAGGCACTGCTGACAATGGAACCGCCAGCTGCCGAAGCGCTCGCCGCCCTGAATGAAGCGGCTGATGCGCCCATGACGGTGACTTTGAAAGCCCTGTTGCCGCTTCTTCCCGAACCAGGCCTGCTACAATGAAGGCGCCGTACTTCTGGTCGGCCGGGCTCGATCCGAAATCTCGGGAAGCTGCGCCCCTGACTCGCGCTCTGCTCAGCCCTCTTGCCGCTCTTTATACATGGGGCATCCGCCGCAAGCTGGCCAAGGCCACCCCGGCGCGCACATCAATCCCCGTCATTTGCGTCGGCAACCTGACGACCGGCGGCGTCGGCAAGACGCCCATCGTGCAGGCTATCCGCCATCATATCGAGCTGAAAGGCATTCACGCGTCCAGCCTGTCACGCGGCTATGGTGGCTCCGAAATCAGTCCACAGAAGATCTATCCAACCTGGCATACCGCAGACATGTGCGGCGATGAGCCTCTTCTGCTGTCCCAGACCGGCGAAAGCTGGATCGGCAAGGACAGGTTCGCCGGGGTCCAACTGATGGCCTTTTATGGCACCAAGGTCGCCATCATGGATGACGGCCATCAGAATCCCGGCATCGTGAAGGACCTGTCGTTCGTCGTGATTGATGCGGCTGCCCCTTTCGGCAATGGCTACGTCCTGCCCAAAGGCCCATTAAGGGAACCTGTTGAGGATGGACTCGCCCGCGCCGATGCGGTGATCCTGATGGGGGATGGCGATGTCCCTCAACACGTGCAGCAGAGCGGCCTGCCCGTGCTGCGCGCCAGAATTGTCCCGTCGGGGCCAGCGCCGTCTGGCCCGCTGGTGGCATTCGCGGGCATCGGACGTCCGCAGAAATTCTTTGAGAGCCTGAAAGATCATGGCGGCGATATCAGCGAAGCGGTCGGCTATCCGGATCATCACGACTATTCCCCGAAGGAACTCGGCTTCCTCCACAAGCTCGCAAAATCCCGCGGCGCGCGCCTGATCACGACCAGCAAGGACTATGTCCGCATCCATCCTGATGATCGTGGCGGCATCCTGCAATTCCCGGTCACCGCAGAGTTTGATGACATCCGCCAACTTGACGCGCTGCTCAACCCGCTCCTCTATCCAGATAATTCATGACCCAGACCGCCCCGAAATATATTCGCCCAAAAGATATCGACAATCGTGCGACGTTTTGGCAGCGCGTTCAGTGGCGGCTGGAAACCATTGGCTGGGATCTACTCTATTGGGGGCCGATGAAGCTGTTCGGCCCAGATCGTGCCTCCAATTTTGGTGGCTGGCTGATGAAGAAGATCGGCCCGCGCCTTTCCCAGCACAAGACAGTGAAGCGCAATCTCCGGCTCGCTTTTCCGGATTGGACAGATGTACAGATCGAGCAGACCGCACTCGATGCATGGGAGAGTGCCGGCCGCGTCGCAGGCGAGCTGCCGCACCTGCCATCCATCGATCCGTACACGTCTGGAAGAGTAGACATTGTCGGTCTTGACGTGCTGGATCGCCTGAAGGCCAGCGACAAGGGTGCGGTCTTCATTTCCGGCCACTTCGCCAATTGGGAAATCATGCCTGCCACAATCACCCAGCGCCTGCCGGACGCGGTGATGACCTATCGCGCCTTGAACAACCCCCATATTGATCGACGCATTTCGGATCTCCGCGCGGCCTATGGCACCCAGATCAACGCACCCAAGGGCGTCGGCACCCGCGAATTGATGCGTGCTCTGGCCAAGGGCCAAACCATCGCGCTGATGAACGACCAGAAATTCAATGAGGGCATCGCCGTCCCTTTCTTTGGGCATGACGCCATGACCGCGCCGGGGCCGACACGGCTTGCCATGAAATACGGTGTGCCGATCGTGCCCGTCTCGACCGTGCGCACAGGCCCAGCCCGGTTCCGGATCACCTTCCATGACCCCTTCATGCCGGAAACGACCGGGGACGAGACCGCAGACATCCAGCGCAGCGTCCAGCGTATTACGGATTTCATTGAAGAACAGGTCCGCGCAAATCCGGGCCAATGGTTCTGGCAGCATCGCCGCTGGCCCAAGGAGGCCTGGAAGGCCGCCGGCATCACCTGATCCGAGCTAGCGCTCCGGTTCGCTCCAATCAGCAGGCCCCACATGCCGACGCCGCAGACGGATCGCGAGTCCCAGAGAAACACCTACGCCGATCGCGATTGTCAGATCAGCCACCACGGTCAGCACAAGCGTGATCAGCAACAGAGCGACATTCGCTTTCTCGTCCGACATATAAGCTCGCCATTTGTGCGGCTCACTCATGTTCCATGCCGTCAACATCAACAGTCCCGCCAGTGCGGGCATCGCCAGATAACCCGCCAGGGGCGCCGCAAACAAAACGGCCATCAGGATTGTGAACGCGTGAACGATACCAGCGACAGGCGTCTTTCCGCCCGCCCGCACATTGGTCGCGGTGCGCGCAATCGCGCCCGTCGCAGGCAGGCCACCGAACAATGCAGATCCCATGTTCGCTGCCCCCTGTGCCATCACTTCGGCATTGCGTCGGTACTGCCCGCCCGTCATCCGGTCCGCCACCATAGCGGACAGAAGGGATTCCACACCCGCCAGGAAGGCAATCACAAAAGCTGAAGGCAGGAGTTCCGTCACACGGTCCAGACTGAGCCCGGGCAGTTTCGGCATCGGCAACTGGCTCGGCAATGCCCCGAACCGGCTGCCAATTGTATCGACTGGCAGGTGAAACAAATACACGACCGCTGATGTCAGCCCCACGGCCACGATCAGGCCCGGGAATTTCGGTGCAACCCGCCTCAACCCGACAATCAAAACCATTGTCACAGCCCCGATTCCCACGGATGCCCAATTTACCGTCCCGCGCGCCGCCCAGAGCACTTCCAGTTTGCTGAAGAATTCCGCCGGCAGGCCGGAAGTTGTCAGGCCGAACAAATCATTCAGCTGACTCGCCGCAATGATAATGGCGATACCGATGGTGAAACCGTTCACGACCGCTTCCGGAACGAAACTGATCAGGTTGCCTGCCCTCATCAGTCCGGCGACAATCAGAATGATCCCTGCCATGAACGTCGCCAGAACGAGTCCGTCATAGCCGTGCGCGACGATCACGCCGAACACGACCACGATGAATGCGCCAGTCGGCCCGCCGATCTGAACCCGGCTGCCGCCCAGGAATGAAATCAGGAACCCCGCGATGATTGCCGTGACAAGACCCGCCGCCGGGTCGGCTCCTGACGCAATGGCAATCGCCAGGCTTAGCGGGATGGCGACGAGCGCCACTGTCACACCTGCAAACAGGTCCGCCACAAAGAGCGGTCCCGAATAGGTCTGGATCGTTGTCAGAATCTTCGGCTTCATTCGTGCCCGGCCATGCCATGCCACCCCGTTACCCATACAAGTACGCCTACACCCGCACCACGCGCATCGAAAAGGGCCGAATTTGTCGCGATGGATAGATTTTCGATCTGGCAAATCGCCTTCGAAAATTCTTACGAAAGTCCGAAGAAAGAGTGTTGGGCTTCAATGAAGTGTGGAACGGAGTTTAAGGGACACTGGGATACGGTTGCCGCTGAAACTGGTTTTCTTTGCCAGTAAACCATTGCGAGTCTCAGGGGCTTGAACGAATGACCGGATTCTCACTTCCTTCAACGATTCCAGACGGACGTGAGGAAACATCCCGGCAGGCAATCAACTCTGCATTGACAGCCATTCGCCAACACCTAGGAATGCCGATCGCCTATATTTCGGAATTCGTAGATGGTGAGTCCGTGTTTAGATATGTAGACGCACCGGGCCTCGAAAACCTGATCAAGCCGGGAGACAGTAGAGACCTGACGGATGTCTATTGCCTTCACATACTGGAAGGTCGCCTACCCGAACTTATTCCGGATACCTCCAAAAACCCCCTCGCCCTGGCCATGCCGATCACGCGCGAAATTCCGATTGGGGCGCATATGAGCATTCCAATCCGGCTTGTGGACGGCACACCATACGGCATGTTCTGTTGCCTCAGCCCGGAAGCGAACACGAGTCTCAACGATCGCGATCTGGAAACCATGCGCTTGTTCGCAAACCTGGCCGCACAACAGATCGACAAGGATTACGAGGAACGCCGCATCCTTGAGGAGAAGCGCGAGCGTATCCTCGAGACCCTGAATACAAGCGCGTTCGCCATTGCCTACCAGCCAATTGTTGACCTCGGCCAGATGCACCCCAGCGGGTATGAAGCCCTCTGTCGCTTCTCGGCTGAACCTTATCGGTCACCGGATGTCTGGTTTGACGAGGCGGCTGCCGTCGGCTTGTCCGTGGAACTGGAACTGGCTTCAATCCGGCAGGCGGTGGAAAAGATCCGCGAGATCGCGCCCGACCAATACATTTCCGTCAATGCCTCACCTTCCACAGTGATCAGCGATCAATTCGCGAGCACCTTCCTGAATTTGCCGCTCGACCGCATCCTGCTGGAAATTACCGAGCACGCCGTCATCGACGACTATGAGAGCTTCACCAAGGTGCTGCGCCCATTACGCCATGCAGGCCTGCGGCTCGCCGTGGATGATGCTGGCGCCGGTCACTCCTCGCTGCGCCACATTGTCCAGCTCAATCCGGACTATGTGAAGGTCGACATGAGCCTGACCCGGAATGTGGATTCAGACTTGGCCCGTCGCGCACTGATCGGCGCATTGCTGTTTTATACGCGAGAAACGTCGGCTCACATCATTGCCGAAGGTATCGAGACCGAGGCAGAGCTGAATACACTGAAACTGTTGGGCGTTCGCAGGGGCCAGGGCTATCTGCTTGGCCGCCCGGAGCAGGATATCGCCAAGACGATCAATTTGTTCAGCAAGGCATCCTGACAGCATTCAGACCCTGTGCATTCCGCAAAATCGTTCTAGATTGAGCCGACAACCCCGGAGCACGCGCCTCATGAATATCGGTGAAATCATTTCAGTCGTCACCCTTCTGTTTGGGGCCGTTCTCGGCCTGTCCGCCATGTTTTCCCCGGCTTGGGCCAGCCGCATTGTCCGCCTCGTCGAGGATCCGGACCCGCTCCGCCCCGGTGGCTATTCGGAATTTCGCGCCACTTATGGCGGCCTGTTCCTGTTCGCACATCTGATGACGGCCATTCTGGTTGTGAATCTGTCGACGGGTTCCGAAGACATCCTGACGACGCTCGTTGTCCTGCCGCTCGCTGCAGGGTGGGTTGGCGCTGGCACCGGTCGCCTGATGTCCCTGGTCTTCGACCGAGCCAAGAACCGGGAGCCCGGTCTGATCCCGATCTGGATTCCGATGGAGATCATACTGGGCCTTGCTATTGCGGCGCCCTTCCTTCACTTCCTGCTCTAAAGCAACAGAAAGAATATCCCATGACGGAGCGTCGAGAGACGGGCCGCCCGCGCCGGAAACCTTCCAGCCCGAGCAAGCAACGCCCAGCCCCAAAATCCAAGCGTCCAGCCGAAGAGAAAGACTGGAGCGAAGGCGAACGGATCGCCAAATACCTCGCGCGCGCGGGCGTCGCCTCGCGCCGCGAAGTCGAACGCATGATCGAGGATGGCAAGATCACGATCGATGGCGTCAAGCTGACCTCTCCTGCCTTCAAGGTCACAGGCCGCGAACTGATCCGCGTGGGCCGCAAGACCATTCAGGCCCCTGATGCGACGCGCGTCTGGCGATATCACAAACCGGCTGGCCTCATCACCACCACTGTTGACCCGGAGGGTCGGCGCACGGTCTTTGACGAGTTGCCCAAATCCCTGCCACGCGTGGTCACCGTCGGCCGGCTAGACCTGAACACCGAAGGCCTTCTGCTACTGACCAATGATGGCGCGCTTGCCCGCGCCCTGGAGCTGCCGAAGAACGAGCTTGAACGCACCTATCGTGTGCGGGCCAAGGGCACTGTGACCGACTACAAGATTGCCGAACTGGCCGAAGGCATCACGGTCGATGGCGTCGACTACAAGCCGATCACCGCCGTTTTCGACCGGGAAACCGGCGCAAACAGCTGGCTAACCGTGACCCTCTCGGAAGGCAAGAAACGCGAAGTCCGTCGTGCACTGGAAGCGGTGAATCTCATGGTGAACCGCCTGATCCGCGTGCAGTACGGCCCGTTCCTGCTGGACGATCTTCGCCCGGGCGCGGTCGAGGAAGTGCCGACAGACCTGCTACAACAAGCCATCGGCCACTTGATGACGAATGAGCACGCTGCCCGGCCTGCCGAGCCGGCTCGCACCTCCAAAAAGCCTGCCCCTAAGTCACGCCTTGGCAGCAGGTCACCTTCAGGTAAGCTGACTTCCAGGAAACGCACAAAGCCTCGCTGAGACGGCCATTGATAGGTCTCCGGCGGCAAAGCCATACGGAGGTCCCTCATGCCACTTCAGAACGTTACCGAGACCTATCAGGTCGATACCGCGCCGCGGCCACCGAAGAACAAGCCTGTCTTCGATCTCGCGCCGCCAGTCGACCTGACGGACCCGACCGTCTTCTCTTCCCGCGGCGGCTACACTCATGAAGCCTTCGCGGAAATGCGCGAGAAGGCCCCGGTCATGTGGCACCCCGAACAGGTCGGCGCCGGTTTCTGGGCGGTGACTTCCTATGATCTCGTCAAGAAAGTCGAACTCGACCCGGTTATCTATTCCTCGCAGCGCGGTGGCATCCTAATGACCTATGGTCAGGAAGACACGCCCCGCCATCCGCTGCTACACTCATCCAGCCTGAACAGCCTGATCAATCTCGACCGTCCCTACCATACGACACTCCGTATGGAACATATGCAGTTCTTCCGGCCCGGATTCGTGGCGGAGTTGCGCAAACGCGTTGATGTACAGGTCAACCTCCTGCTCGACGCGATGGAGAAACAGGGCCCTGTGGTCGACATGGTGGAGCTGTTCTCCGCCGAATTGCCGCTATTCACGCTGTGCGAAATCCTTGGCGTACCACCAGAGGACCGGCCGAAACTTGTCCACTGGATGCACTTCCTGGAAAATTCGCAATACCAGGCCCAGCAGGAAGGCCTCGGCAATGTCACGCCCGAACAGATCATGGCCTTCATGTCAGAGATTCAGGCCATGTTCGATTACGGTCGACATATGCTGGCCAAGCGCCGCGCCGATCCGCAGAACGATCTTCTGTCCGCGATCGCCAATGTCGAGATCGACGGCGAGCCACTGAGCCCCGAATTCCTTGATGGTTCCTGGCTCCTGATCGTCTTTGCTGGCAATGACACGACCCGCAACTCGCTGTCGGGCACAATGCGCCTTCTGACCGAATTCGCCGACCAGAAGGAAAAGCTGATCGCGAACGAGGATCTGTTTCCCAATTTCGTCCATGAATCGATCCGCATGGTCAGTCCCGTCACTTATATGCGCCGCACAGCAACAGCGGAGGCGGACCTTGGCGGCCAGACCATCGCCGAGGGCGACAAAGTGGTCATGTACTATGCTGCGGCCAATCGAGACCCGTCCAAGTTTCCCGAACCGAACCGTTTCGACATCACCCGCGCCAATGCGAAGGAACATCTGGCGTTCGGCCATGGCCCGCATGTCTGCCTGGGCCAGCGCGTTGCCAACATGCAGCTGGACTCAGCCTATCGCAACATCCTCTCACGCTTCCCGAACATAAAGTGGACTGGCGAACAAACCCTCGCGCCCAGCAATTTCGTGCACGCCATTTCAAGCCTCATGGTGGACCTCGGCACATGAGCGAGCCGCTGGTCCTTCGTCAGGACAAAGACGGCCTTGCGACTCTTACCCTGAATCGGCCCGACAAACTCAATTCACTCACGGTCGGCATGTTCCGCGAACTTCGCCATCATGTGCTCGACCTCGAGACGGATGACAGTGTGAATTGCGTTATCCTGCGCGGGGCGGGCAAATGCTTCTCTGCCGGGCATGATCTTGGCGACATTGCCGAAGGTGAAAAAGTCCCGTCACCGGGGTGGCACTCTGAAACGCTCCGCCTGATGGAGCGCCTGCCCAAGCCGGTCATCGCGGCCGTCCACGGCCACTGCTATACAGGTGCGTTGGAAGTTGCCCTCGCGGCTGATTTCATCATCGCCGCGGAAAGCGCACGTTTCGGAGACACACATGCCAAATGGGCGCTTACCCCGATCTGGGGCATGAGCCAGCGCCTGCCACGCCGTGTAGGGATTGCCACGGCAAAACGCCTGATGTTCACCGCCGACATGATCAGTGCTGATGAGGCCTTCCGCATCGGCCTCGTCGAGCAAGTTGTGGCAGACGCCGACTTCGACAGCGCCTGTCAGGACTTGGCGGATCGCATACTCGCCAACTCGCCATTCTCCCATGCGGCAAACAAGCGTCTGCTGGAGGCGACCGACGCGCGAGACTTGGATAGTGGCCTGCAATGGGAGATACTCAATTGCGAAGGGGTTGGGCCTGACATGCAGGACCGAATCGCGGCCTTTACGGGCAAGAGCAAGAAAGCGAAGACATGAGTGATTTCCTGATCCGCCGTGATGATTTGCGCGACACGCGCTGGACCCCAGCCGACCTGCCTGCCCTGGCCGACGGCGCTGCCCGTCTCAAGGTCGATACGTTTGCCCTGACGGCCAACAATGTCACCTACGCCACTTTTGGCGACCAGATGCAGTATTGGAACTTCTTCCCCGCCGCAGATGCAAGCTTTGGCCGAGTGCCCGTCTGGGGGTTCGCGACCGTGGTTGAATCCAAGACTGAACATGTGAATGAGGGTGACCGCCTGTACGGATATCTCCCCATCTCCGAACATTTTGATGTTGAGCCGGTCAGCGTCGGCAAACATGGTTTCATGGATGGCGCCGCCCACCGCCAGGGCCTCGCGCCCATCTACAACACATACATCAACACTGCTGGCGACCCTTCCTACGATGCCGCGCTCGAAGACCAGCAAATGCTTTTCCGTCCACTCTTCACGACGGGTTGGATGATTGATGACTGCCTGATGGAAACCGGCGACCCGGTTCCGGAAACCGTTGTGATCTCCTCGGCCTCGTCCAAGACCGCCATGGCGCTGGCTCACTGCCTGAAGGTTCGCGGCGGTGTCGACACGGTTGCGCTGACCTCGCCCGGCAACAAGGACTTTCTGGAGAAGACCGGCCTGTACGGGCGTGTCCGCACCTATGATGACGCCGACCGCCTGCATGCGCGCGGCCTGACAGCCTTTGTCGATTTCCTCGGACGCCCCACACTGACGGCAGATGTCCATAATGCCCTGAAAGACCGGCTTGTTCGCAGTCTCGTCATCGGCGTGACCGATTGGGAAGGCGACCGTTCGCCCATCGCGCTGCCAGATCCTCAGCCGGAATTCTTCTTCGTGCCGACTTATGCCGCTGAACGCGCAGCCACGCTCGGCGGCGCTGAGATCAATCGTCGGCTCGGCTCTGCCTTGAAGAGTTTCTACACGGCCTCGAAGGACTTCGTCACGCCGCGCCACGCCAAAGGTGCAGACGCAATCACGAAAGCATGGACGCAGACCATCGACGCCCAGGTCAGCCCCTCCGAAGGACTGATCCTCTCAATCTCCTGATCGCAAAAACAAAAGCCCCCGCTGCGGCCAAACAGCGGGGGCAGGTCGCACACCTGGAGCGCTCTAGCGTCGCTCCGAGACCTTGAATTCCATGCGTCGGTTCTTTGCCCAGGCCTCGTAGGTTTCCGCCCTGTCCAGCGGACGGGACTCCCCGTACCCCATCGCCGTCAACGCTTCAGCCTCGACGCCGTGCTCGACCATATAGTCACGCACTGCTTCTGACCTCTGTTGGGAGATCACTTCATTATATTGATTGGAGCCGCGAGAATCCGTATGGCCGCCAATCTCGATGGTATACGCATCGCACAGCAACGCCACCCCGGTCAGCGCATCCAGCAATCGTTCGCTGGTCGGCGAGATGATGGCCAGATTGCTCTGGAACATGATCGTGCGGCCATCCATCGTGGCATTGAACGCAGATTGGCACCGCCCGGCATTGGCTTCGCCATCAGACAATGCCGCCAGCGCCTCGCCCACGCCCCGCTCGCCTTCTTCAACCGAGATGCCATCCACGACGAGGGTCACATCTGAGGCGACTTCGGCATTGTCCTCGAGGGCCGCCTGCCCGACCAGAAAGCCCTGCTCCTTGGCGGCCGGATCCGGTGCCAGGCCAGTCAGAACGGCAACCGGCCCACTGACATGCAGGCCCATCCACGGGAACCCGGCATCCGGGAATGTACGCTCTAGCGCGCCCACCCAGCCAACACTTGCTGGCCGCGTCTCGGTGGCGGCGGGTTGTGATGCCGGGGGTGTACTGGAGACAACAAACGCCGTCCCGTCCCAGAAATAGTCGCCTTCAGCGAGTTGAACACACTGAGGTCCGCTTTCGGCGGCCACTGCTTTCGGCGCATCTGCCGATTCCCCTCCACACGCCGCGACACTGAACAGCGCAGCCCCGGCAATCGCGCGGGCAAGGAAAAGATCTCGTTTCATGCAACTCACTCTAAATATCGCGGGGCTTGCGCCGCTTCCTCATCAATCGCCAAGTCTCTGGCGATTGATTGGGAAAGTCAAAACGCTTCGCGGCTGAGGCGAAGTTCGGACCGGTCATTGCGCCTGCTTGTAGACCGTTCCGCCTTTCATCACGAAATCAACATCCTGCAATTCAGTAATGTCTTTCAGGGGGTCTCCCATGACCGCAATGATGTCGGCATGCTTGCCCGCCGTGATCGTGCCGACGACATCGGACATCTCCACATGTTCTGACGCAATCACAGTCGCTGCGCGGATGGCCTCTTCCGGCGTGAACCCCGCCTCCACCATCAGCGCGAATTCCTGCGCATTATCGCCATGCTTGGACACGCCCGTATCCGTGCCGAACGCCACCTTGACCCCGCCTTCATGTGCGCGACGCAACATATCCAGCATCAACGGCCCGACAATTGCGGCCTTTTCCCGGCTCGGTGCCGGCAGCCAGGGCTCATTGACCCAACCCGTCACCGTCGCTCCGGCCAGCACCGTCGGAACCAGAACAGCGTCATGCTCCTTGAACAGGGCGATCGTTTCATCGTCGGTATAGGTGCCGTGCTCAATGGAATCGATGCCAGCCTTCAACGCAGACACGATGCCGCCCTTGCCATGCGCATGCCCGGTTACCTTCCGGCCCATCGAATGCGCCGTCTCGACAATCGCGACCAGTTCATCATCCGTAAACTGCTGTTCCAGTCCGGCCCGCGTATTTGACAGCACTCCGCCGGTCGCGGTGATCTTGATGACGTCTGCGCCTTCCTTGATCTGCTGGCGCACCGCCCGACGGCAATCATCGACGCCATTGCAGATATTCTTGCCGGTGAACATCGCCATGACTTCCGGAGAATAACCATTGATGTCGCCATGCCCGCCGGTCACGCTGATCGCCTGGCCTGCGGCCCGAATACGCGGCCCCGGTACGTTGCCATTCGCAATTGCGTCGCGCAGGCCGAAGATCGCCGCGTTCGAGGCCCCGACATCCTGAACCGTTGTGAAGCCGGTCAACAATGTCTTGTAGGCAAAGCCCGCGCCATCGAAAGCTGCATCCACATCCGTGTCCTCGAACGCCTTGATCCGCTCATTCGGCCCATTCTCGCCGGTGATGTGCACATGGCTGTCGATCAGGCCGGGCAGGACATAAGCCTCCTTGAGATCTATCAGGTCCGCCCCCCGCGGCGCGCGCTTGTAGCCCGCTTCAATCGAGACGATCTCGCCATCTTCCACCGTAATCGTCTGGCGGGTCAGGTAACCTTCCCCCGGTTCGGCCAGCACGTGCCCGGCATGAATCAGGGTTGTCTCGGCCAGTGCTGCGCCGGTTATCACGGTCGCCAGCGCCGCGCTCGCAGCCAGTTTGCTCATCATCGAAGTCATCAGGTCAGCCCTCCCTCAAGGTGTCAGGATCATTTTCATCGCACCATTCTCGCGTGCGTCAAACATACGATACGCCTCTGCCCCTTCCGACAGCG
Source organism: Hyphomonas sp. UBA3601 (assembly GCF_002375605.1). Lineage (NCBI taxonomy): Bacteria > Pseudomonadati > Pseudomonadota > Alphaproteobacteria > Hyphomonadales > Hyphomonadaceae > Hyphomonas > Hyphomonas sp. UBA3601. The sequence goes on from NZ_DFME01000023.1 coordinate 55,844, forward strand.
GCATATGGTGGGTAATGGTGCGCTC